>JBKOZA010000025.1:0-12533 GCA_046725675.1 Candidatus Methylomirabilota bacterium | reverse complement strand
TCCTCGTGCTCAGCGGCGGACGCAGCCACTTCTTCGAGAACCGGCGCCCGCATTGTCTGGCCTACGTGCTCGAGGGGGACTGGGAGTTCGCCGCGCAGAAGGCGGCGCTGCGCAGCACGGACCGCCGCCGGTTCGTCGGGGTGGTGCTCCAGGGCGCCGAGGCCATCCCCGGCAGGCCCGACGGCGACCTCGTCACGCGCGCCATCACGCAGATCATCGCCGACAGCGAGAAGGAGTGGGGCGGCCCTGTGCATGCCCGGGTGCAGGCCTTCCCGGGCCTGCGGGCCGGCGCGGTGGTGCTGGAGTTCGCGGAGGTGACGATCACCTCCCAGATGGCCGCGCGCATGACGACACCGAACAAGCCCGCCGTCGGACAGAAGATCCGTCCTCCGCTCCGCGTGATCGCGCCGTTCGACGCCGGCCTCGTCATGGTCGTCACCACCCTGGACGTGGCCGACGCGCGCGCGATCGCCAGCACCCTGGAGGTCACCGAGGACCCGCAGTGCTGGCGGCGGACGATCCGGGAGCGCTTCCCCGGCGTTCTGCAGTGACCGACTAGCCGGCCACGCCTTCCATCTGCAGCGCGTAGAGCCGGCGGTAGACCCCGTCGCGGGCGAGCAGTTCCTCGTGGCGTCCGACCTCGGCGATGCGCCCCTCGTGGACGACCACGATGCGGTCGGCGTTGCGGACGGTGGCCAGGCGGTGGGCGATGACCAGCACGGTGCGTCCGCGCATGAGGTCGGTGAGCGCCTGCTGGACCATGAACTCACTCTCGGCATCGAGATCGGAGGTGGCCTCGTCCAGGATCAGGATGGGAGGGTCCTTCAGGAAGGCCCGGGCGATCGCCAGCCGCTGCCGCTGGCCGCCGCTCAGCCGCACGCCGCGCTCGCCCACCGGCGTCGCGTAGCCCTCGGGGCAGGCGAGGATGAATTCCTCGGCGTGGGCCTGCCGCGCGGCCCGCGTCACCGCCTCCGGAGTGGCGCCGGGACGGCCGTAGGCGATGTTGTAGTGGACGGAGTCGCTGAATAGAAACGTCTCTTGCGTGACGACGGCGATGAGCGCGCGTAGAGACGCCTGGGTGACGTCGCGGACGTCGTGGCCGTCCACGGTGATGCGGCCGGCGCTGGCGTCGTGGAAGCGCGGCAGGAGGTCGATCAGCGTCGACTTGCCGGCGCCGCTCATCCCGACGAAGGCCACCACCTCGCCCCGACGGATCTCCAGCGTGATGTCGCGCAGCGTGAGCTCCGTCGAGCCGGGATAGCGGAACGACACCGCCTCGAAGCGCAGCGCGGACGTGAAGCCCGGCAGCGCGCGCGCCCCCGGCCGGTCGACGATCGCCGGCGGCGTGTCGAGGATCTGGAAGACGCGCTCGGCCGACGCGGTGGACTGCTGGATCGTGTTCATGATCCGCGAGAGCTGGCGCACCGGCCCGTAGATGAGCGCCATGGCCGTGGTGAACGAGAAGAAGTCGCCCGGCGTCATGGCTCCCGCGATGACCTGGTGGCCGCCGTACCAGAGGGCGCCCATGATGCCGAAGGCAGCCAGAACCTCCATGAGCGGCTCGGTGGCCTCGTCGGTGCGATGGTCCTTGAGGGCCAGGTCGAGCAGCCGCCGGTTGACGCGCTCGAAGCGGTCGGCCTCGTGGGCCTCGCGGCCGAAGGCCTTGACGATCTTCGTCCCCGAGAACGCCTCGTGGAGCAGGACGTTCAGCTCGGCGACCTTCTCCTGCGAGCGCTTGTTGATCCGGTACAGCCGCCGGCCGATGGCGCGCACGGCGACGCCGACGAAGGGGAACACGATCACCGCGATCACCGCCAGGCGCCACTCGCGCGCCAGCATGACCGCCAGCAGGGCCACCACCATCGCGCTCTGCCGGAAGGCCATGACGAGCACCGTGGACGACACCCGGGCCAGCCGGTTGACGTCGGTCACCACCCGCGACATCAGCTCGGCGGAGTGCAGGTCGGCGAAGAACGACAGCGGCATCTGCTGGATGTGCTGGTACAGCCGAGCTCGCAGGGTGGCGATGACCCGTTCGCCGACGGCGGCCATGAGGTAGGACTGCCCGTAGCGGCAGCTGCCCTTGACGAGGTAGGCGCCGAGCAGGAGCAGGGGGAGGACGCGCAGCATGGTGACGTCGCGTCGAATGAAGATGTCGTCCATGGCCGGCTTCACCAGCCAGGCGATGGCGCCTTCCATGGCCGCCACGACCAGGGCGAGGACGCCGCCCAGGACCATGGCCGGCAGGTAGGGCCGCGTGAGCGGCAGCAGCCGACGATAGACCTCCAGAGCGTGCCTCACGGTTGACCCCCGGTGGCCACGAGATGACGGTAGAGCGCCTCGGTGGCGTCGAGCTTGGCTCGCAGCGAAAAATGCGTCTCCACGCGCTTGCGGCCGGCGCGGGCGAGCGTCTGGGCGGCGGTCGGGTCGGCCAGCATCTTCACGATGGCGGCGGCCAGGGCGGACGGATCGCGCGGGGGGACGAGCAGCCCCGTCTCGCCGTCCACCACGAGCTCGGGCATGCCCTCCAGCGCGGTGGCCACCACCGGGCGCTCGCAGGCCAGGGCCTCGCGGATGGAGCCGGTGATGCCCAGGCCCGCGTAGGAAGCGTCGACGACGAGGTCGGAGGCGTTGAGGATGGCGGGAACGTCGTCCCGGTGGCCGAGCGTCAGCACGCGGCCATCGAGTCCCGCCTCGCGCGCGCGGGTGGCGATCTCGGCGACGCGCGGCGGCGGCGCCCCCACGAACAAGAGGCGCGCGTGGTCGCAGGCGCGCGCGACGTCCCGCATCGCCGCCAGCACGTCCTGCCAGCCGCGCCAGGAGCGGACGCCGATCTGGGTGACGAGCGCGTGCCCGGCCGACAGGCCGAGCTCGCGACGGATCGGCCCGCCGTCGACGGCGGGATGGAAGCGCTCGAGGTCGGTGCCCGAGTAGATCACCGCCACCTTGTCGGCCGGCACGCCGGCGGCGACGAGCCCGTCCTTGATCGAACGACAGACGGCGACGATCGCGTGCACGCGGCGGCTCGTGTAGCCGACGCGCCGCACCCGGCCCACCGGAAAGCTCACGCCCCGGTTCAGCACGAGCAGGGCGCGCGCCCCCATGAGCCCGGCCAGGAGCGTGAGCGTGCGGGCGCGTCCCTTGTGCGCGTGGGCGATCTGGATCCGCTGCTGGCGGATCAGGCGCGCCAGCCGCCAGGCCGCCCTGGGGTCGTAAGGACGCCGCATGGCGATGGCGACGTGAACGAGACCGGCCTCGTGGCAGCGGGCCGCCCACGCCTCACTCGGCGGGGTGACGACCGTGACCTGATGGCCGCGGGCGGCGAGGCCGCGCGCGAGATCCCGCAGCTGCACCGCCGCGCCCGTGAAGAAATCCGCCTTCGGGTAGATCTGCAGGACCCGAAGGGGCCCGACCGTCATCGGGCTCCGAAGAACTCCCGGACCGCGGCCGCGACCGCGTCGACCTCGGCCTCGCTGTGGCCGGCCGAGATCGGCAGCGTGAGGATCTCGTCCACCAGCTGCTCCGTCTGCGGCAGGGGCGGGCCGGCGAAGCGCTCGACGGCGGGCTGCCGGTGCGTCGCCACCGGATAGTGGATGCCGGTCTGCACGCCGCGCGCCTTGAGAAAGGCGGCCAGCTCGGCCCGGCGGGGCGTGCGGACCACATAGAGGTGGTAGACGTGACGCGCGCCCGGGCGCTCGCGGGGCAGGCCGAGCGGCAGGTCCGCCAGCGCCGCCGTGTAGCGGGCGGCCAGGGCGCGACGATGCTCGTTCATCGCGTCGAGCCGGCCCAGCAGCACGCGGCCGATCGAGGCCTGGATGTCGTTGAAGCGCAGGTTGAAGCCGACCTCGGCGTGCACGTCCTTGTTCAGGCGCCCGTGATCGCGCAGCCGCCGGCAGCGGGCAGCGATCTCGTCGTCGTCGGTCACGATGGCGCCGCCGTCCCCCATCACGGTGAGGTTCTTGGACGGATAGAACGAGAAGACGGCGGCGCGCCCGAACGAGCCGACCTTGCGGCCGTGCCAGGCGGCCCCGTGCGCCTGCGCGCAGTCCTCGAGCACCCACACGCCGAGGCGCGAGGCGAGGTCGCGGGTAGCGTCGAGATCGACGGGCTGTCCGTACAGGTGGACCGGCATCAGGCCGACGGTGCGCGGCGTGGCCTTGTGGGCGGCGTCGGCGACGTCCATCGTGTAGTACTCGTCGACGTCGACGAAGATCGGTGTCGCCTCGGCGAAGCAGATGGCCTCGATGGTCGGAAACGCGGTGTGGGAAGGGACGAGGATCTCGTCGCCGGCCTTGACGCCGAGCGCGCGCAGCGTGAGCCACAGCCCGGCGGTGGCCGAGTTGCTCAGCACGCAGTGGCGAACGCCGACGTAGGCGGCCAGCCCGGCCTCGAACTCGCGGCACTGCGGGCCGAGGATGTACTGGCGCGAGTCGATCGCCGCCAGCACCGCCTGCTTGATCTCGTCGTCGACCGGGGGTCGGGACAGGGGAATCGAGGTCACGTCATGCTCCTGATGTGGGATTCGACAGCTGCTGGTACTGACCGCGGAAATAGAGGAGCGGCTCGCCGGCGCCGGCGCGCGCCCGCTCGACGCGGCCGACGAAGATCGTGTGATCGCCCTCCACGTGCATGCTCACGGTGGTGCACTCCAGGTGGGCCAGGGCCCCGTCGATCAGCGGCAGGCCGAGGTCGCTGATCGTGTGCGGCACCCCGTCGAACTTGTCCAGCCGCGAGGAGGCACAGCGGCGCGAGATCGTCTGCTGCTCGGTGCTGAGAATGTTGACCGCGAAACAGCCGCGCTCCTTGAGCGCCGGATAGCTCTGCGACTTGTGGTCGACGCAGATCAGCACCAGCGGCGGCTCGAGAGAGACCGACGAGAACGCGCTGGCGGTCAGCCCCGTCGGGCGCGCGTCGCTGTCGCAGGTCGTGAGGATGGTGACACCGGTGGCGAAATGGCCGAGAACGCGGCGAAAGTCGTCGGCGGCGATCACCGTCTTTATGTAGCAGGAAGGTTCTACGAATGCAAGAAATCGGGGGGTGAATCACATGGCGAGGACGGGCCCGAGCGGACCCGCCTCGCCTGGGGGGAGGGCATCGAACGTTCTCGAACAGGAGCAAGCGGCATTCCACGTCGCGTGCTCAACGATTTCGCTCACTCGCCGCGCGTTCGCGGCGCGCGCTGGGCGTCGCCATGATCAGAATGGGTAATCGGCTTCTCAATTGCGCCATGGGAACCGTGGGGTATAGTCCGGGGGTATGGCGAGCGAACAGCAAGTGATGGACGCGCTGCGTGGCATCCAGGACCCCGACAGCCAGAAGGACATCGTGGCGCTGGGCCTCGTGCGCGACGTCGCGGTCGCGGAGGGCGCGGTCAGCCTGACCCTGGCGTTCGCGGGTCAGGCGCCGGCCACCAAGGCCGCCATCCACAGCATGGCCACGCGCCTGGTGGGGCAGTTGCCGGGCGTGACGCGCGTGCAGGTGAAGATGGGCGGCGGGGCGCCGGCTCCGGCCGCGCACGCGCACGGCCACGCGCACGTGCCGGGGCCGGCACCGGCGCCGGCGGCGCCCAAGCCCGACTTCATCCCCGAGGTGCGGCACACGGTCGCGGTGTCGTCGGGCAAGGGCGGCGTCGGCAAGTCGACGGTGGCCGTGAACCTCGCGCTGGCGCTGCGGCAGTCCGGCGCCACGGTCGGGATCATCGACAGCGACGTCTACGGGCCCGACGTCCCCCTCATGCTCGGCGCCAAGGGCCGGCCCGGGATGTTCGACAACCGTATCCTGCCGGTCGAGGCCCACGGCTTGAAGATGATGTCGATCGGGCTGCTCGTGAACGAGCGCGAGCCGCTCGTGTGGCGCGGCCCGATGATCCACTCGTTCATCCAGCAGATGCTCAAGGACGTGATGTGGGGCGCGCTCGACTACCTCGTCTTCGACATGCCGCCCGGTACCGGCGACGCCCAGCTCTCGCTCTCCCAGATCCTGCCGCTCGGTGGCGTCGTGATGGTGACCACGCCGCAGGACGTGGCGCTGCTCGACGTCCGCAAGGCGATCGGGATGTTCCAGCGGCTCAACGTGCCGATCCTCGGCATCGTGGAGAACATGAGCACGTTCGCGTGTCCCCACTGCGGTCAGCACACGGCCATCTTCGGCGAGACGGGCGGCCAGCGGGTGGCCGAAGAGTACGGCGCGCCGCTGCTGGCCCGACTACCGCTCGATCCCGAGACGCGCGTGGGCGGCGATCAGGGCACGCCGATCACGGTGCGGCGCCCCGACTCACCGCAAGCCCGGGCGTTCCGTGACCTGGCCGCCGCCGTGCAGATGCGCCTGGACGAGCTGGACGCTTCGGGCTCGCTGCCGAAGATCACCTGACGCGGCCGCGCATGGCGGCCCCGCTGGTCGTACCGATCTTTCCGTTGCCCGACGTCACGTTTTTCCCGCACACCCTGCTGCCCCTGCACGTGTTCGAGGCCCGCTATCGCGTCATGGTCGGCGACGCGATGGCGCGCAACCGCAAGCTGGTGATCGTCCGCCTGCGCGCGGGCTACGAGGCGGCCTACGCGGGCAAGCCGGCCGTGCACGAGGTGGGCGGGGTCGGCGAGATCGTCTCCTGCGATCGGCTGGCGACCGGCCGCTACAACATCGTGCTCCGTGGCGAGGACCGGGTCCGGATCGTGCAGGAGCTGCCGAGCGACACGCTGTATCGGATCGTCCGCGCGAGGCCGCTGGCGGACGCCGCGCCCGCCGGCGATGTCGCGCCGGCCCTGGCGCGTATCCGGGCCGGCTGCCGCAGCCTGCTCGGCGCCCTCGGACGCCCCGCCGACCTTCTCGACACCGCGCTCGCCGAGGGGCAGCCGCCCGGTGTCATCGCCGACCGCGTCACCGCCACCGTCTTGCCCGACGTCGACCTCCGCCAGGCACTGCTCGAGACCCTCGACGTCGGCACGCGCGTCGCCCGGGTCGCCGACGCCGTCGAGGCCCTCGTGCGCGAGCTCGAGCGGGGCCGGGAATGACGGCCCGGCGCGTCGCCGCCGGGGTGATGCTGGCGACCCTCGTCGTCGCCCTGACGGCCGCCGCGGCCGATACGCGAGCGTGGTCGTGGCTCGGCGTCCGCATCCGCGATCTGAGCGAGCAGGAGATGGACGACCTGGCCCGACGCCACGGCATCGGCGAGGGCTTCGGCGTGGTGATCGTCGAGGTGATCGAGGACACGCCAGCCGTCCGGGCCGGCCTGCGCGTCGGCGACATCGTGGTCGCCGTGGAAGGGCGTCCGGTGACCGACACGCGCCTGCTCCAGCGGCTGATCGCGCGGTCGCCCGCCGACGCCGACGTCCGGCTCACGGTCTTGCGCAGGGAGGGTCGCCGGGCCCTGCCGGTCCGGCTGACTGCGATGCCACGGCCAGTGGCCGGGGAACGCGTGGCCGCCGAGTTCGGTTTCGTGCTACGGGAGACGGACCCGGGAGGGGGCGCGACGGGACCGCCGCCGAACGTGCCACAGGTGACTCTCGTCGCCCGCGGCAGCGTGGCCGAGGAGGCGGGGCTGAAAGTCGGGGACGTGATCCTTCAGGTCAACGACCGTGGCGTGGTGAGCCGCGACGCCGCCCGCGAGGCGCTGGGCGACGCCAGCCTCGAGCGACCGCTTCACCTGAGCGTGCGGCGCGGCCACGAAGCCGTCAGCCTCACGTTGTCGGCACCCGGGTCGCGTTCCCAACCTTGACAGTATGCGGCGGAGGCAGGTATTTTCGCGGTGGTCCGACCATCGACCACCCGGACTCCAGCACCCATTTCCTCATCGAGGAGGAGGCCTGACATGAGCGAATCCCAGGCGAGCACACAGCCGTCGCGTCGACGGTTCCTGACGGGCGTGGCCGTGGCGGCGACGGGCGCGGCGGCGCTCGGATTTCCGAGGGTCGCCAAGGCGCAGGGTCCGATCTCGATGCGCTGGCAGAGCACGTGGCCGCAGAAGGACATCTTCCACGAGTACGCGCTCGACTTCGCGAAGAAGGTCAACGACATGACCGGCGGCGACCTGAAGATCGAGGTGCTGCCGGCCGGCGCCGTCGTACCGGCGTTCGGGCTGCTCGACGCCGTCTCCAAGGGCACGCTCGACGGCGGCCACGGCGTGCTCGTCTACCACTACGGCAAGCAGACGGCACTGGCCCTGTGGGGCTCGGGCCCGGGCTACGGAATGGACGCCAACATGCTGCTGGCCTGGCACAAGTACGGCGGCGGCAAGCAGCTCCTCAACAAGCTCTACGCCTCGATCGGCGCCAACGTGGTGTCCTTCCCGTACGGGCCGATGGCGACCCAGCCGCTCGGCTGGTACAAGAAGCCGATCACGAAGCCCGACGACTTCAAGGGCCTCAAGTTCCGCACCGTCGGGATCTCGATCGACGTGTTCCAGGGCCTCGGCGCCGCCGTGAACGCGCTGCCGGGCGCCGAGATCGTGCCGGCGATGGACCGCGGCTTGCTCGACGCGGCCGAGTTCAACAACGCCACCTCCGACCGCATCCTGGGCTTCGCCGACGTCTCGAAGGTGTGCATGCTGCAGAGCTATCACCAGAACGCCGAGCAGCTCGAGATCACGTTCAACAAGACCAAGTTCGACACGCTGCCCGACAAGATGAAGGCCATCATCGAGAACGCCGTCGAGGCCGCCTCGGCCGACATGTCGTGGAAGTCGATCGACCGTTACTCGAAGGACTACATCGAGCTGCAGACCAAGGACAAGGTGCGCTTCTACCGGACGCCGGACTCGGTGCTGCAGAAGCAGCTGGAGATCTACGACACCGTCGCCGACAAGAAGGCCTCCGACAACCCGCTGTTCAAGGAGATCGCCGAGTCGCAGAAGGCCTTCGCCGCCCGGGCGGTGAAGTGGGACCTCGACACCAACGTCAGCCGCCGCATGGCCTACAACCACTACTTCGCCAAGAAGAGCTGATCCCTTCGTGACGGAGCCGCGACGTTCCGCCCGCCGGCCGGCGGGAGCCGGCCGGCGGGACGGAGGGCCTCGTCGATGAGCGCCACGCGCTTCATCCACGCCATCGACGAGATGAGCTACTGGTCGGGCAAGGTCTTCGCGTGGCTCATCGTGGCTCTGACCTTCGTGGTATCGATCGAGGTCTTCAAGCGCTACATCCTCAACGCGCCGACGGCGTGGATCTTCGACTTCAACAACATGCTGTACGGCTCGCTGTTCATGCTGTGCGGCGCCTACACCCTGGCCCAGGCCGGGCACGTCCGTGCCGACTTCGTCTACATCTACATGAAGCCGCGCGGCCAGGCCGCCCTCGACCTGGCTCTGTACCTCCTGTTCTTCATCCCGTGCATGGTCGGGCTCATCTACGCCGGGGGCGGGTTCGCCGCGGACTCCTGGCGCATCGGCGAGCACTCGACGGTGACTGCCGAGGGGCCGCCGGTCTACCACTTCAAGACGGTCATCCCCATCGCCGGCGTGCTCGTGATGGTGCAGGGCCTGGCCGAGATCGTCCGCTGCGTGGTCTGTCTGCGCACCGGCGAGTGGCCGGCCCGGCTGAAGGACGTCGAGGAGATCGACGTCATCGACGCTCAGCTTGGACACAGCCAGTACGTCGACGAGGAATCTCGGCGCGCCGCCATCGAGGGCGCCAAAGCCATCGACGAGGCCGCCCGCCACCGGAGCGTGATGGAGGAGGGCGTCGTGCACGAGCGGGCGATCCGGGACGACGAGCCCAAGCGGTGAGCGATCCGTCTCTCGGCCTGCTGATGCTCGGCCTCATCGTGATCTCGATCATGATGGGCTACCCGACCGCGTTCACCCTGATGGGCCTCGGCATGGTCTTCGGCTTCATCGCCTTTTGGGTCCCGGGCGCCCACTGGTACGACAACCGGGTCTTCGACCTCATCGCGCAGCGCACGTACGGCGTGATGACCAACGACACCCTGCTGTCGGTGCCGCTGTTCGTGTTCATGGGCTACATCATGGAGCGGGCGGCGCTGGTGGACCGTATGTTCCACTCGGTGCAATTGGCCTTCCGGCGCGTCCCCGCCTCGCTGGCCGTGACCACGCTGCTGGTGTGCGCGTTCTGGGGCATCGCGTCCGGCATCGTGGGTGCGGTCGTCGTACTCATGGGCGTCATCGCCATGCGGCCGATGCTCAACGCCGGCTACGACGTGCGGCTGGCCTCGGGCGCCATCACGGCCGGCGGTACGCTCGGCATCCTGATCCCGCCTTCGGTGATGCTGATCGTCTACGCCGCGGTGGCCGGGCAGTCGATCGTGAAGCTCTACGCGGCGGCGATGCTGCCCGGCTTCTTCCTGACGTTCCTGTACCTCGTCTACATCCTGGGCTGGGCGATCCTCAATCCCAAGATCGCGCCCAAGCTGCCGCCCGACCAGTTCCGGGTCGAGGTGCCGGGGTATTTGCGCGCCCTCGAGCACGGACCGTCCCGCCGGGTCGTTCCCGGGGTACTGCTGGCGGCGCTCCGGCCGGCCCGGGTCGGTGGCGCCTACCGCGCGATCCTCCAGAACGTCGGCGCCCTGTCGGTGCCCGTGCTGCTCGTGGCCGGCACCTTCGTCATGACGTGGTGGTACGTGGTGATCTACAACGCGCCGGCGGCCGCGATCACCGCCGCCGCCCCGGCGCCGGGGGTGGTGAGCACGGCCGCAGGACCGCCGGCCGTCAAGTCGCCGGCGGCGCCGGTCGAGAGCAAGCCACAGGAGCTCGGAGCGGCGGCAGAGTCGGACGCGCCGCAGGAGCTCGGGGCGGCCGGCGATCCGCAATCCGCCCCGGGCGCGTCGAAGGCGGAGGGCCCGCCGGAGGAGATGACCTCGCTGCGGGAGGCGCCGACCGGCCCGCCGGCGTCCAAGATCCCCGAGCATTTCTACGCGTGGTTCTGGGCGCTGGCCGGCGTCTCCGCGCTCCTGGTGCTCGTCTACTTCTGGCGCATGGACGGCGAGCAGCTCGAGATCCTCAAGGAGCTGATCGTCTCGGTGGTCCCGCTCGGCGTGCTCACGGTCGTGGTGCTCGCCGTGATCCTGTTTGGCATCTGCACGGCGACGGAGTCGGCCGCCGTCGGCGCGCTGGGCGCGCTCTACCTCGCCGTGATGGCGAAGTTCCAGCGCCAGGTCTGGTGGTGGAGCCTGGTCGGCGCTCTCGTGGGGTTCGGGCTCGGGTGGTCGCAGGGCGAGGACTGGATGTCGCTGATGGTCTCCGCCTCGCTGGGGGGCACCTTCCTGGGCACGGTGGTGCCGGGAATCTGGCACCTGCGCGACTCCACGGAGCTGCGCGAGAATCTCAAGCAGTCCGTGTTCCTCACCGCCAAGACCACCGCGATGGTGTGCTGGCTGTTCGTCGGCTCGGCGCTGTTCTCGGCGGTGTTCGCGCTGCACGGCGGCCAGTCGCTGATCGAGCGCTGGGTGCTGAGCCTCAACCTCTCGCCGCTCGGGTTCCAGGTGCTGGCCCAGCTCATCATCTTCCTGCTGGGCTGGCCGCTGGAGTGGACGGAGATCATCGTCATCTTCTGCCCGATCTTCATCCCGCTGCTGAGCCACTTCAACATCGACCCCATCCTGTTCGGCACGATGGTGGCCGTGAATCTGCAGGCGGCGTTCCTGTCGCCGCCCGTCGCCATGTCGGCCTTCTATCTCAAGGGCGTCTCGCCCCGGCACGTCACCCTCAACCAGATCTTCGCGGGGATGATGCCGTACATGATCATCGTGCTCATCTGTCTCGTGTTCATGTACATCTGGCCGGGCATGACGCTGTGGCTGCCGGAGTTTCTCTACGGAGGGTGACCCGGAGGGGGACTGCGTCCCCCTTCCGGCGGTCGTCGCGCGGCTGACGCCGCGCTCCTCCCTGCCTCCCCCTAGAACAACGGCAGGATTGCGGCGGCAAAGCCGCCGCTCGAACGCGGTGTTTCGAAGCGCGGCGTGATCGTCGTCGTGGTCTTGTCCGAGTGCTGACGTCCTCTTTGCGGTCTCGCTTGCGATAGGATTGCGGCGGTGGAGTTGTTCGGCCGCGGCGATCTGTTGCTCGGATGATGATCGATCGACCTGTGCGGAGTGGGGAGTGACGGGATGGATTTGGCGAATCTGTATGCGCTTTCGGCGTGGGAGGGGGCGCGGTTGATCCGGGATGGGGTGATCACCTCGGAGCAGCTGGTGCAGGCGTGTCTGGACCGCGTGGCGGCCGTCGACAAGGACGTGGAGGCGTGGGCGTTCCTGGATCCGGAGCACGCGCTGGCGCAGGCACGGGCGGCCGACCAGTGGCGACTGTCTGGCCAGCCGATCGGTTCCCTGCACGGAGTGCCGGTCGGGATCAAGGACATCATGGACACGGCGGACATGCCGACCGAGTGCGGATCGGCGCTGTACGCCGGGCGTACCCCGTCGCGCGACGCGACGGTGGTGGCGCGGCTGCGAGGAGCCGGGGCGGTGATCATGGGCAAGACCGTGACCACCGAGTTCGCGACGCGCACGCCTGGCAAGACGCGCAATCCGCACAATCCCGGCCACACGCCGGGCGGGTCGTCCAGCGGATCGGCGGCGGCGGTGGC
>JBKOZA010000024.1:0-14479 GCA_046725675.1 Candidatus Methylomirabilota bacterium | reverse complement strand
CGCCACCCACGCGTCGATGGTCGACGTTCCCATCCACGAGCTCGGCATCGCGCCCGATCAGCCGTACGGCATGCACGAGCTCCTGACCGACGTCACCTACCAGTGGCGCGGCGCCCGGGGGTACGTGGAGCTGGACCCGACCCGCGCGCCGGCCCAGATCTTCGTGATACGGCGCTGACGTGGCCAAGGACTGGTACAAGGACGCGGTCTTCTACGAGGTCCACGTCAAGGCGTTCTTCGATGCCGACGGCAACGGCGCCGGCGACTTCGCGGGCCTGACGTCGAAGCTCGACTACCTGCGCGACCTCGGCGTCGACTGCCTGTGGATCCTGCCGATGTACCCGTCGCCCCTCCGGGACGACGGATACGACATCGCCGACTTCTACGGGGTCCTCCCCGCCTACGGCACGGTGGAGGACTTCCAGAAGTTCCTCGACGCCGCCCACGACCGCGGCCTGCGCGTGATCGCCGACCTCGTCATGAACCACACCTCCGACCAGCACCCGTGGTTCCAGGCCGCCCGCGCCGACGGCGGGTCGCCGTCCCGCGACTATTACGTGTGGAGCGACACCGATCAGCGCTACCGCGACGCCCGCATCATCTTCACCGACACCGAGAAGTCGAACTGGACGTGGGACCCCCTCGCCAAGCAGTACTACTGGCACCGGTTCTTCAGCCACCAGCCCGACCTCAACTACGACAATCCGGCCGTGAAGAGCGCGATGCTCGACGTGATGCGCTTCTGGCTCGACCGCGGGCTCGACGGCTTTCGCTGCGACGCCGTGCCGTACTTGGTCGAGCGGGAGGGCACCAACGGCGAGAACCTGCCGGAGACCCACGCGATCCTCCGCGAGTTCCGCCAAGTCATCGACCGCGAGTACGGCGGCGACCGCGTGCTGCTGGCCGAGGCCAATCAGTGGCCGGAAGACGTGCGGCCCTACTTCGGCGACGGCGACGAGTTCCACATGGCGTTCCACTTCCCGCTCATGCCCCGCCTGTACATGGGGATCCGGCGCGAGGATCGCCTGCCGATCACCGACATCTTCACCCACACGCCGCCGATCCCGCCCCCCTGCCAGTGGTGCCTGTTCCTGCGCAACCACGACGAGCTGACGCTCGAGATGGTGACGAACGAGGAACGGGACTACATGTACTTTGCCTACGCGTCCGACCCCCAGTCCAAGCTCAACCTCGGGATCCGGCGCCGCCTGGCGCCGCTGATGGACAACGACCGGCACCGGATCGAGCTGCTCAACTGTCTGCTGCTCACGCTGCCCGGCAGCCCGATCATCTACTACGGCGACGAGATCGGCATGGGCGACAACGTCCACCTGGGCGACCGCAACGGCGTGCGCACGCCGATGCAGTGGTCCGCCGACCGCAACGCCGGATTCTCGACCGCCGATCCGGCCCGGCTCTACCTGCCGGTGATCACCGACCCGGTCTACCACTACCAGGCGGTCAACGTCGCCGCCCAGGAGAAGCTGGCGACGTCGCCGCTCAACACGCTGCGGCGGCTCATCGCCACCCGCCGCCGCTCGCCGGCGTTCGGGCGCGGCACGATCGACTTCCTGAAGCCGCGCAACCAGTCGGTGCTCGCCTACGTCCGTCGCTGGCAGGACGACACCGTGCTCATCGTCGCCAACCTGTCGGGGCGCGCGCAGCCGGTCGAGCTGAACCTCGCCCCCCTGGAGGGCCTGGTGCCGGTCGAGATGCTCGGCGACACCCGCTTTCCGCCGATCCGCCGGGAGCCCTACTTCCTGTCGCTCGGCCCCCACGGGTTCTACTGGCTCCGCCTGGAAGGTCGTCAGCGCCGTCCCGTGCGCTACGGCATCGAGGAGTCGGTGATTTGAGCCCCACGCTGGCCGAGTGGATCGCCGGGCAGCGATGGTTCGCGGCCAAGAGCCGCCGGATCGTGGCCACCAGCGTCGACGAGCGCATCGCGGTCGGAAACGCGACGATCCACCTCGTCCGCGTCGGTCTCGACGACGGATCGATCCACACCTACGTCGTGCCGCTGCGGGAGGCGTCGGAGCTGTCCGACGCTTTCGACGACCCCGCCTTCTGCCGGGCGCTGCTCGATCTCATCGCCACGACCGGACGGGCCGGGCGCGAGCGGAGCGCGCTTCTCGGCCGCCCCTCGGTCGGGTTCCCGACGGGGCTGCCGCGCGACGCGCCGGTGCGCCGGCTCACCGGCGAGCAGAGCAACACGTCGGTGACCTTCGGCAACGCGCTCATCGTCAAGCACTTCCGCCGGCTCGTCGCCGGCGTCAATCCCGAGCTGGAGATCTCCCGCTACCTGAGCGAGCGCGTGGCCTTTCCCCACACGCCCCGCCTGGCCGGCGCCCTCGAGTACCTCGCGCCCGACGGCACCCTGGCCGCGTTCGCGATCGCGCACGAGCTCGTGGCCGATTCGCGCGACGGCTGGCGCTGGCTGCTCGACCGCCTGTCGCGGGGTGACGGCAGCGGCCCCTCGCTGCGGCGGCTCGGCGAGCGGACGGCCGCGCTGCACCTGGCGCTGGCCCGGGAGACGGCCGATCCCGGCTTCGACGTCGAGTCCGTCACCGCGGCGGACGTGATGGGCTGGACCCAGGCCGTCCAGCGCCAGCTCGACGACGCCCGGGCGGCCCTCGGCGGATCGCTCCCGAACGGCGTGGGCGCGCGCGTGGAGGCCGCCGGTCTCGAGGGTCTGGTGGGTGCGGTGAAACAGCGCCACCACGGTGACTTCCACCTGGGTCAGACGCTGGCGGTCGGCGACGGCGCGGACTTCTTCATCATCGATTTCGAGGGCGAGCCCCTGCGGCCGCTCGACGAGCGCCGCCGCAAGCACACGCCGCTGCGCGACGTGGCCGGGATGTTGCGCTCGCTCGGCTACGCGGCGGCCAGCGCCCCGGCGCCCGCCGGCTGGGAGTCCCGCGCGCGGGCGGCCTTCCTCGAGGGCTACCGCGCCGCCGCTGGCCCGGCGCCGTTCCTGCCCGTCGACGACCAGGCCTTCACGCGCGCGCTGGCCGTGCTCGAGGTCGAGAAGGCCGCCTACGAGGTCGTGTACGAGGCGAACAACCGGCCGGACTGGGTGGCGATTCCCGTGCGGGGTCTGGTCAGCGCGAGCGCGGCTCTTCGGTCGGGTCGCGCGGCTGGGGCAGCGTGAAGACCATCAGCTTCGCGTTCCAGCCGCTCTCGTCGAAGTAGACGAGCAGCCCGTCGCGGTACAGGAAGATGTCCCGGTTGTTCTCCCGTCCCATGCGGTCCGGGAATCCCCAGCCGTTGGCGATGACGCCGCGATTGAAGGTGCCCGGCTTCGGCTCGAGCCGGAACGCGCGGACCACGTCGGGCTGGTACTTGTCCTGGTGGAGGAGCCCGAACTCCACGCTGAGCCGCTCGAGGCCGATCGGCGCCCGCTCCTCCTCGTAGATCCAGGTCTCGGTGTCGTAGGTCTCGACCTTCTGGCGGTCGACTCGGGTGGGCAGGCCGTACCTGGCGCGCACCGCGTCCTTCGTGGTGGCGCCGGGGCGAATGAGTCCCCACTCGGCCGCGCCGACGGGCCCGCCGGCGAGCAGCACCAGGGCCGCGAGCAGGAGCGCGAAAGGACGCATCAGAACCCCAGGGCCACGCCGTCCCCGCGCGGATCGGCGCCGCCGCTCAGCACCCCGTCGTGCACG
The DNA here is from genome assembly GCA_046725675.1 of Candidatus Methylomirabilota bacterium. Lineage (GTDB taxonomy): Bacteria > Methylomirabilota > Methylomirabilia > Rokubacteriales > CSP1-6 > AR5. The sequence goes on along the minus strand of JBKOZA010000024.1, from coordinate 10,820 downwards.
GCGACCGCGTGCGCGTGGCCTACGCGATAGAACAGCTCGGGAGCCGGCTTGACGGGATGACCGCGCCGGCGCAGCGCGGCGAAGACCCGGGCCGGCACCCGGCTCTCCAGCTGAATCGCGTCGGCGGGATCGTCGGGCAGGAACGCCCCGACGAGGAAGCGCGGGCGCTCGATCGCCTCCTGCACGTCGAGGCCGTAGTCGAAGACGTTGGTCAGCACCTGGATGTGGAACATCGCCTGGCCGTTTCCGCCCATCGTGGCGAAGCCGAGGACCGGCCGCTCGTCTCGGGTGGCGATCGAGGCCATGAGGGTGTGGAATGGCCGCTTGCCCGGCGCCAGTCCGCTCGGGTGTGCCGGATCCAGGGTGAAGTGACGCCCGCGGTTCTGCAGACAGAAGCCGGTCCCGGGCGGCACCACCCCGGAGCCGAAGGCGTTGAACAGACTCTGGATCACGCTGATCAGATTGCCGTGACCGTCGGCGATGACGAAGCCGGTCGTGTCGCCCTCCGGCTGGCCGGGCACGTACACCTGGGCCTTGCGGGGGTCGAAGTGCCGCCGGCGCTCGGCCGCGTACTGCTTGTCGAGCATTCCGGTCACCGGCACGCGCGCGCGGGCGGGATCGCCGATCCAGCGGTCGCGATCCGCGTAGGCGAGCTTCACGATCTCCAGCAACAGGTGCAAGTGCTCGACGGAATGCAGCGGGCGCCGGGCGAGCGGGAAGCCTTCCAGCATGTTGAGCGCGAGGAGCGCGGTCACGCCCTGGGTCGGTGGCGGCGTCTCGTGGACCGTGACGCCGCGATACGTGGTCGAGATCGGCTCGCCCCACTCGCCGGTGTGCGCATCGAGGTCGTCGGAAGTGAGGAACCCCTCGTCCTGCAGGCTCGCGGCGATGGCCTGGGCCACGCGACCGCGGTAGAACAGGTCGGGCCCCTCGACGGCGAGGTCGCGCAGGGTGCGCCCCAGATCGGGCTGCGCGAACATCTGGCCGGGCGCCGGCGGCCGACCACCCGGCATGAAGACGCGGCGCCACTCCGGATCCGGGTTGCCCGGCGCGAACTCGCCGATGGCCTGACTGAGAATCGACGTGATCGGAAACCCGCGCTCGGCGTAGTGAATGGCCGGCTGGAGCAGCCGGTCCAGGGGCCGGGTGCCGAAGCGCTCCAGCAGCATCGACCACGCGTGCACGCCCCCGGGGACGCTCACGGTCGGCGGTCCGATCACCGGCAGCCCTCGCATCCCCCGACGTTGCAGCTCTTCGAGCGTGGCCCGCGAGCCCGATCGGCCGGCTCCGTTGAGGAAGTGCACGCGTCGGGTGGCCGCCTCGTAGTACAGGCAGAAGAGGTCGCCGCCGAGCCCGCAGTTGTTGGACTGGGTCACCGCCAGGACCGCGTTGACGGCCACCGCGGCGTCGGCGGCGGTGCCGCCGGTCTTGAGGGTCTCCACTCCGGCCAGCGTGGCGAGCGGATGGCACGACGCGACGAGCCCCTCGCGACCGAGCGCGAGCGAACGCCGCGAGTACCCGAGCTTGGGCACGAGACTAGTGACTCTCGAAGAGCTTCGTGATCTCGTCGCGGGCGAAGGTCGGCAGGGGCCACTGGCGGACGCCATCCGTCAGCGTGACGCCCTGCTCGGGGGGCACGACCTGGCCGATGAAGTGGCTGTCGATGCCCTCGCGAGCCAAGGCGTGAATGACGATGCCGGCCTCGGCCGGGGCCAGCGTCATCAGCAGCGCCCCCGAGGCGATGGTGCCGAGCGGGTCGAGGCCCAGAGCCTCGCACAGCGCGCGGCCCTCGGGCAGCAGCGTGATGCGGTCGCGGTCGACGCGCAGCCCGACCCCGGCCGCCGCCGCCAGCTCGTGGAGCGCCGTCGCGATGCCGCCCTCGGTGGGATCGTGCATCGCGTGCACGGCGGCCAGCTCGCAGGCGATCTCCGCCTCCGGCCGCACGCTGATCCCGGGCCGGCGCAGGAACTGGCGGGCGCGGCGAATCGTGGCGGCCGGCACCCCGCGGGCGCGGAGCTCGGCTTCTTTCTCGCGCGCGATGATGGCGGCGCCCTCGAGCGGCACGCCCTTGGTCAGCACGATCGCGTCGCCGACCCGGGCCCCGGCGGTCGTGACGAGCTTGTCGCGCGCCACCTCCCCCAACATCGTGCCGGCCACGATCGGTCGATCGATGCCATGCGTGATCTCGGTGTGGCCGCCGACGAGGGCGACCTCGAGGTCCTGGCAGGCCTCGGTGAGCTGCCCGAACAGCGCGCGCACGCCGGCCTCGTCGGTCCGGCCTTCCGGCAGCAGCAGCGTGGCCAGGAACCAGCGCGGTGTGGCTCCGCGCACCACGATGTCGTTGGCGTTGACGTGCAGCGCGTACCAGCCGAGGTCGTCGGTGGCGAAGGTGATGGGATCGGCGGTGGCGACCAGATAGCGGTCGCCGAGGTCGATCACCGCGGCATCCTCGCCCACGCGCGGTCCCACGATCACGCGGGGATCGTGACTCACCTGCTTGTCGAGGACCGTCTGCAGCAGCTCGCCGGGAAGCTTGCCGATTGGCAGGAGCGCCATCGCGCCCCGTAGTATACCGCCGTGACCTCGCCGATCGTGGAGTGCGTCCCCAACGTGAGCGAAGGCCGCGACCCGGCGCGCCTGGCCCGCTGGGCGGCCGCCGTCACCGCCACGCCCGGAGTCACCCTCGCCGACGTCCACGCCGATCCCGATCACCACCGCTCGGTCTTCACCTTCCTGGGGCCGCCGGGCGCCGTGGGGGCGGCGGTCCTGGCGCTCGCCGAGGCCGTGCTGGCCGAGGTCGACATGCGCCAGCATCGCGGGATCCATCCCCGGATCGGCGCACTCGACGTCGTCCCGTTCGTCCCTCTCGCCGCCATGACGATGGCCGAGGCCGTCACGCTGGCGCACTCGACGGGCCGCGCGCTGGCTGCCCGTCACGCGCTGCCCGTCTACTACTACGCTCAGGCGGCCCAGCGGCCGGACCGGCGAACGCTGCGCGAGTTGCGTCACGGCGAGTACGAGGGGCTCGCCGCGCGCCTGACGTCGCCCGGCGAGGCGCCCGACGACGGACCACCGCGCTTCGACGCCCGCGCGGGCGCGGTGCTGATCGGCGCCCGTGACGTTCTCGTCGCCTACAACGTCTGGCTCGCCGGCGACGAGCTGGCCGCCGCCCGGGCCGTGGCCCGGGCGGTGCGGGCCAGCAACGGCGGGCTGCCGGCCGTGCAGGCGCTCGGACTGCCGCTGCCCAGTCGCCGCCGCGTCCAGGTCTCGATGAACCTGCTCGACTACCGTGTGACGTCGATCCCGACGGTCTTCGACCGCGTGGCCGAGGAGTGTGCACGCCTCGGCGCGACGATCGATCGCGCTGAGCTGGTCGGCCTGGCGCCGCGCGCCGCCCTGGCGGACCGGGCGCCGGCATCGGTGGGCCTCGTCGACTTCACCGCCGCCCAGGCGCTCGACACGCACCTGGCGCGCGCGGTGGCGGCGGCGGAAGCCAGCGGGCCGTGATCGCGACACCGCGTCCCACCCCGCGGCGGCGGGCTCAGCCCAGCAGCTTGAGGAGATCGGCAGTCAAGTCGTAGAGCTGGGCACAGCCGGCCTCGCCCCCCAGGATGCCCTGGATGCGCTTGCGTAGCTCGCGGTCTACCCGCTCGCCGATGAGCGACGCGAACCGGCGCTGCGGCTCCGAGCAGACGCCCAGGTAGGGCAGGCGCGGCGTCACGTGCTCGGCCTGCACGATCGTCCCGGACGCCAGGTCGATCTCGCAGCGGAGCTCGAACCCGTGGACGTTGTCGTGCATCGAGTGGAACAGCCGCAGCCGGTCGCCGGCGCGCTCGAGCTGCGCCACCTTGCGCCGTTCGAAAACCCGCGGCTGGCCGGGCCGAGGACTGTAGAGGTCGGCAACCATCGGCGTGGCGATCGTGCTCGTGCCGAACATCGCGCGACCGGCGCCGCTGTAGGTGAAGCACGAGTTGGGGAGATCGACCCACCCCGTGGTGTCGAGCATCCAGCACGCCAGCGGATCGCCGGTGGCCCGCTCAGCGATCGCCCGGGGCAGCTTGGCCACTTGCCGCGCGAGCCGCGCGACCTCGATCGTCGCGTCCACGGCCAGCGTGGCCCCGTCGTCGGTGCCGAGCAGCTCGGCCACCCGACGCGTCAACCCGCCGACCATCTCGCTGCCGGCCAGCCGCGCGAACGCCGGCGGCAGTGAGCCGCCGACACGGCCGGCCAGCGGCGTCAGGCGCGCTTCCCTGACGGCGTAGGTCGGCGACGGCAAGGCGACGACGGCGATCTCCAGCGAGCGGTCGTCGTCGGTGAGCCGCACCGTGTGCGTGAACGCGTCGTCGTGCGTATTGTCGACCCGGCCTTCCATGACGCGCTGGTAGCGGGGGCGGCCCGCGAGCAGGGCGGGATCGAGCATCAGCGACCCATCGCGCTCGCGCCCCCCGCCCGGTACGTCTCGGGATCGCGATCGAACTTCTGCTTGCACCCCACTGCGCAGAAGTAATAGGTCTCGCCCCGGTACGTCGACTGCGCCGCCGCCTTGGCGGGCTCCACCGTCATCTTGCACACCGGGTCAACGGCCATGGGGAATCTCCTGCCGACCAGCGCCGCCCGATCGTCGCGCGCCAGGACGCGCCGACGCTGGGACGGGCCGCCAGCGCTTGAGTCGCAGACTGTTGGTGACCACCGATACCGACGAGAAGGCCATGGCGGCGCCGGCCAGGATGGGCGACAGCAGCACACCCCACAGCGGGTAGAGCACGCCGGCGGCCACCGGGATCAGCACGACGTTGTAGCCGAACGCCCACGCGAGATTCTGCTTCACGATCGTGATCGTCCGCCGTGACAGATCGAGCGCGGTCACGACGCCGGCGAGGTCGCCGCGGACGAGGGTGACGTCGGCCGCCTCGATGGCGACGTCGGTCCCGGAGCCCATGGCGATGCCGACGTCGGCCTGGGCGAGGGCCGGCGCGTCGTTGATGCCGTCGCCGACCATCGCGACCACGCGCCCGCCGACCTGCAGCGCTGCGACCTCGCGGGCCTTGGCCTCGGGCTGCACCTCGGCCAGGACCCGCGCGATCCCCGCCTGCCGGGCGATCGCGGTCGCCGTCACCCGGTGGTCGCCGGTGAGCATCGCCACCTCGAGGTCGCGATGGCGGAGCGCGCTGACGACGTCCGCGGCCTCGGGCTTCAGCGCATCGGCCACCGCGATCAGGCCCAGGGCGTGGCCGGCGAAGGCGACGTACACCACGGTCTTACCCTCGGCGGCGAGCGCGGCGGCGCGTGGAGCCAGCGCGCCGACGTCGATGCCTCGCGCCTCCATCAGTGCGCGATTGCCCACCAGGACGCGGCCGTCCACAGCCAGCGCGTCGATGCCCTGCCCCGGAATCGTCGCGAACTCGGCGACCGGCGGTAGCGCCAGTCCGCGCTCCTTGGCCCGGGCCACGATGGCCTCGCCGATCGGGTGCTCGGAGCCTTGCTCGGCAGCGGCCGCCAGCGCCAGCACGTCGGACTCGGCCGTCGCTCCGGGCGCCACGACCACGTCGGTCACGACCGGTCGGCCGACGGTCAGTGTGCCCGTCTTGTCGAACACGAGGGTGCTCACCGCGTGCAGACGCTCCAGCGCCGCCGCGCTCCGGATCAGGACGCCGTACTCGGCCCCGCGGCCGGTCGCCACCATGATGGCCGTCGGCGTGGCCAGGCCCATCGCGCAGGGACAGGCAATGACGAGCACGGCGACGGCGTTGGTGAGCGCGTGCAGCAGGGACGGCTCCGGTCCCAGCCACCACCAGGCGGCGAACGTCAGCGCGGCGATCACCAGCACGATCGGCACGAATACGGCCGCCACGCGGTCGGCCAGTCGCTGAATCGGCGCGCGCGAGCCCTGCGCCTCCTGGACGAGCGTGACGATGCGGGCCAGCGTCGTATCGCTGCCCACACGAGAGGCGCGGAACACGAAGCTCCCCGTGCGGTTGACCGTGCCGGCCGACACACCGGCCCCCGGTCCCTTGTCCACCGGCAGGCTCTCGCCGGTGAGCATCGACTCGTCCACAGTGGAGAGGCCCTCGACCACGACCCCGTCCACCGGCAGCCGCTCGCCGGGGCGGATACGGACCAGGTCGTCAACCAGCACGTCGCCGGTCGGCACGTCGGTTTCGGCGCCGTCGCGGAGCACCCGCGCGGTCCGGGGCGTCAGCCCCACCAGCCGCCGGATGGCCTCCGAGGTGCGGCCGCGCGCGCGCGCCTCCAGCCAGCGCCCGACCACCACCAGGGTGACGACGATCGCCGCGGTCTCGAAATAGGTCATGGCGGCGGCCGCGTGAAAGACGTGCGGCCACAGCATCACGGCCACGCTGAACAGGTAGGCCGCGTTCGTGCCGAGCGACACCAGCGTCGACATGCTCGCGCTGCGATATCGAAGGTCTCGCCAGAAGCCCGCGTGAAAATCGGCGCCGACCCAGAGCTGCACGGGCGTGGCCAGCAGGAATTGCCACCACGGGTCGCGCAGCCACGCCGGCGCCCACGGGGAGATTTCCGGCATGCCGCCGACGAGCAATGGCGCCGACAGCAGCGCGCCGACGAGCGCGCGGCGCCCCAGCCGCCGCTGCTCCCGTTCGCGCTCCGCCTGCGCGCGGTCCTGCGCCTCGCCGTCGCCGGGAGCCGGCGCCGCCGCCAGCTCGTACCCCGCCGACGCGACCGCCGCTTGCAGCCCCTCGACGCCGACTCGAGCGGGGTCGAAAGTGATCGTGGCCTGCTCGGTCGCCAGGTTGACGCCCGCCGCGTCCACGCCCGGCACCCGGGTCAGCGCGCCTTCCACCTTGGCCACGCAGGCGGCGCAGTGCATGCCGCGCACGGGCAGGGTCAGCCGCTCGGCCATCAGCGCGCCCCGAAACGGGCGAACACCTCGAGCAGCTCGTCGACCTTCTGCTGGCGCTCCGACTTGGAGCCCGATCTCAGCGCATCGCTCACGCACGACTCGATGTGCCGGCCCAGCAACAGCTTCTGCACCTGCTCGAGCGCGCCTTGCACGGCCGAGATCTGCAGCAGGATGTCCACGCAGTAGGCGTCGTGGTCGACCATGCGCTGCAGGCCCTGGACCTGTCCTTCGATGCGGCGCAGCCGGCCCCTGACCTTGGTCTTGGTCTCGTCGTTCAGCACGCCTATACCCCCTGGGGGTAGTATGCACCCCGCCGACGCGCTGTCAACCGGGCCGGGGTCAGTCGAAGAGCGAAGGCTGGGCGGCGGCGGACGGGACCGGACGCCGCCGGCGGGCGGGCGCCTTGCGCTCGGCACGCGGGCGAGGCCGGACGGGGGTGGGCGCCGGGCGGGGCAGCTTCCAGCCCTTCTGGCGGGCGATGCGGTCGCCCTGCTTGATCACGAGCAGGTCGACGAGTCGCGCCAGCGGGTTGCGCAGCAGGTCCAGGTAGCGCTCCCAGTAGCGGGGAGAGTTGGCCAGCGTGCGCATCTGATCGAGGGCCAGCGACAGCGCGGTGCGGTCCCCCTTGCGAGCGGCCAGACGGAGGTCGAGGAGAATGCGGCGCGCGCTGATGCGCGAGGGCGAGGGGCGAGCCACGGCTGCCATCATCGCACGCGCACGTTGAAGTCCTCGCGCTGACCCTGCTCGGCTGCCGCCTGCACCGTGATCTTCACCTCGAGGGCGGCCTCCAGGCGCTGCAGGTCCGGCCGGCCCTCGCCGTCCAGGTAGGCCGCCAGATCCGGATGCACCCGGGCGACGATCTCTCGGCCTTCACCGGGTGGCGCCTCGGCGGCCGCCTTGGCCTGGATCGCCCGGTAGACCTCGGTGGCCAGGGTCTCGCTGGATTTGACGACCCCGGTGCCGTGGCACGTCGGGCAGGACTGGCTCAGGAGGGCGCGCAGGTCCTGGCGAACGCGCTTGCGCGTCATCTCCACCAGCCCCAGCTCGGAGATCTGCAGGACGTTGGTGCGGGCCTTGTCCTCGGCGAGCGCGCGCTTGACCGCCTTGTATACCTGCTCGCGATGCTCGGCCACCTCCATGTCGATGAAGTCGATGATGATGATTCCGCCCAGGTCGCGCAGGCGGATCTGGCGCACGACCTCGTTGACCGCCTCCAGGTTGATCTTGAGCACGGTCTGCTCGAAGTCCCGCTTGCCGACGTACTTGCCGGTGTTGACGTCGATCGACACGAGCGCCTCGGTGTGGTCGATGACGATGTAGCCCCCGGACTTCAGCCAGACGCGGCGCCGCAGGGCCTTCTCGATGTCCTTCTCGATCCCGAAGGCGTCGAACACCGGCGCCCGCTCTCCGTAGAGCCGCACCCGCTCGGCCAGCGCCGGCACCAGCGCCTGCACGTAGCTCAGGACCTTGTCGTGGGCGGCCCGGTCGTCGACGACGAACTCGTCCACCTCGGGCGAGAAGAGGTCGCGCACGACCCGGAAGGTGAGATCACCCTCCTCGTGCAGCGCGGCCGGGGCGGCGGCCGTCTCGAAGCGGCCCTGGATCTGGGCCCACAGCCGGCTCAGGAACTCGACGTCGTGCGCGAACTCCGCCTCGCCCTTGCCCTCGGCGTTCGTGCGCAGGATGAAGCCGCCGGGCGGCAGGTCCAGGCTACGCAGCGCCGCCCGCAGGCGGTCGCGCTCGCGGTCGTCCCGGATGCGCCGCGACACCCCGACGTGCCGCGCCTGCGGCATGTAGACGACGTAGCGGCCGGGCAGCGAGATGAAGGACGTGATGCGGGCGCCCTTGGTCCCCAGCGATTCCTTGGAGACCTGCACCAGGACCGTCTGGCCGCGGCTGAGCATCTCCTCGATGGGACCGGCCGCCTGCCGCTTGGGCTCCTCGTCCTCGCCGTCGACCTCGACGTCGGGGTCGAGGTCCTCCTCGGCAGCGGCCAGCATAGTGCGGCTCACGTCGGCCAGGTTGGCGGTGTAGTCGCCGGCGTACAGGAAGGCGTCCTTGGCCAGGCCGATGTCCACGAACGCCGCCTGCATGCCCGGCAGGACGTTCGTCACCGTGCCCTTGTACACGCTGCCCACGATGGACCGGTGGCGATGGCGCTCGAGATAGAGCTCGGTGAGGAGATTACCCTCCTGGACGGCGACCCGGGTTTCGAGCAGACCGACGTTGACGACGATGCGTTTGCTCACGGCAGTATCCCTCCGACACCCGCGACGGCCGAGCGTGCACCGGGCGCCTCATTGGAACTGCCGCATCCGGACCGAGAGGAGGAGTCCGAGGGCCGTCATGGAGACGACCATCGAGGAGCCGCCGTAGCTCATGAACGGCAGCGGGATGCCGACCACCGGGATCAGCCCGGTCACCATCCCCACGTTCACGAGGACCTGGGTGGCCACCAGCGCGGTGACCCCCAGCGCGACCAACCGGCCCACCGGCTCCCGCGTCGAGGCCGCGATGTCGAATCCGCGGAGGAGCAGCAACGCGTAGCAGATGAGCAGCACCAGGCAACCGACGAATCCCCACGTCTCGGCGAATACGGCGAAGATGAAATCCGTGTGACGCTCCGGGAGAAAGGCCAACCGGCTCTGCGTCGCGCCGGCCACGCCCTTGCCGAGGAGCTGTCCCGAACCGATCGCGATCTTGGCCTGGATCACGTTGTACGCGCTCCCGAGGGGATCGCGGAACGGGTCCAGGAACACGAGAATCCGCTCGCGTTGATAGTCCTTCAGGACGAGCCACGCGACGGGCGCGGCGGCGACCCCGGAGAGGACGAGTCCTCCCAGAAGTCGCATCGGCATCCCGGCGGCAATCATCAGGGCGATCAACACGGGAAACAGCAGGAGGGCGGTGCCGAGGTCGGGCTGCTTGACGATGAGCACGGCGGGGACCACGGCCAGCGGCGCGGCCATCAGCATGACCGCCTTGCCGATCGGTTGCGCCCACCGTGACGTCAGGAACCACACGACCATCAGCACGAAGCAGAGCTTGAACAGCTCGGACGGCTGCACCGACACCGGCCCCACCATGAGCCAGCGCCGCGCACCCGACACCGTGCGGCCGAGCACGAACACGGCCACCAGCGCGAGGAGCCCGAGCACGTAGAGCAGCGGGGCCGCCCGCACGAGCCGACGATAGTCGATGCTGGCCATGACGACGAGCGCGGCGAGGCCGACGCCGAACCAGGCGATCTGCCGGATGGCGATGCCTCCGCCGGCGCGCCCTACCTGCAGCGAGGCCAGCGTGGAGGCGCTCAGGATGACCAGGCCGACGGTGGCGCCGAGGAGGGGCCAGTCGACGTTCTGCAGCAGGCGACGATCGATGCCGACCATCAGCGCCCCGGTAGCGGCCGGCGCCGCACGACGGTCGGACTCGGCATCGGCGAGGGGACCTCACGCAGCATGGCTCAGCCGTCGAGCTCGACGCTGGCGACCTTTTCGAAGAAGATCGAGTTGAAGATCTGACGGGCGATCGGCGCCGCCACCTCGCCGCCGTGGCCTCCACGCTCGACGATCACGACGACGACCACTTCGGGATCCTTCACCGGACCGAACGACGCGAACCACGCGTGGTCCTGGCCCTTGGACGACTTGGAGTTGGCGACCGTCTGGGCGGTACCGGTCTTGCCGGCGATGTCCAGGCCGGGAATGCGGGCGGCGACACCGGTGCCGCCGTCGTTCACCACGGCCCACAGCGACTGCCGCAGGAACGCCCACACCATCGGCGACAGCTCGACGTGGCCGTTCACGCTCCCGCTGTCGGCCCAGACGAGGCCCTTGTCGGGACGCTCGATGCGCTGCACCAGCCGCGGCTTCCAGAGCACGCCGCCGTTGGCGATCGCCGACATGAAGCGCGCCACCTGCATGGGCGTCACCAGCACGGC
>JBKOZA010000023.1:0-3061 GCA_046725675.1 Candidatus Methylomirabilota bacterium | reverse complement strand
CCGCGCAGGGGGGCGGCACTTGGTCACCTCCGCGGTCGAGCACGTGTCCGTCGTGAACTCGTGCCGCGATCTGGAAAAGCAGGGGTGGTCGGTCACCTGGCTGCCGGTCGACCGCGATGGCTTCGTCGAGCCCGAGGCCGTTGCGCGCACGCTGCGCGGCGACACCGCGCTGCTGTCGATCATGGCCGCCAACGGCGAGATCGGCGCGCTGCAGTCGGTGCGCGAGCTCGGCCGCCTGGCCCGGACGCGGGGCGTGCCGTTCCACGTCGACGGGGTGGGTGCCGTCGGCCGGCTGCCGCTCAGCGTGGAGGAGTGCGCGATCGACCTGCTCGCGATGTCGTCCAACGATCTCTATGGCCCACCCGGCAGCGGGGCGCTGTGGGTGCGCCAGGAGGTGGCGCTGGCACCCATCATCCTGGGCGGCGGCCAGGAAGCCGGCTATCGCTCCGGCACCGAGAACCTGCCGGCCATCGTGGGCATGGGCATGGCAGCCGACTTCGCCCGTAACGAGCGGGCGGCCGAGGTTGCCCGGCTCACTCCCCTGCGTGACCGCCTGCTGGACGGCGTGCTCGAGCGCGTGGCAGACGCGCGGGTCACCGGGCCCCGCGGGCCCCGCCGGCTGCCGCATCACGCGAGCGTGGTCGTGCCCGGCGTCAAGGCCGACGCCGTGCTGCTGGAGCTCGACATGCGCGGCGTGGCGGCCTCGTCGGGCTCCGCGTGCAACCTCACCACCGGCGAGCCTTCGCACGTGCTGCGCGCGATCGGATGCACCAGCGTGGAGTCAGAAGGCTCACTCTGCTTCACGCTGGGCCGATGGACGACCGCGGCCGAGATCGACATGGTGCTGGACGTCCTCCCCGGCGTCGTCTCGCGGTTGCGCCGCCTCGCCGCCCGGTGAGGCTGTTTCTCTTCGACGTCGACGGCACGCTGGTGACGGCGCGGGGCGCCGGCCGGCTGGCGATCGGCCACGCCCTGGCCTCGACCTACGGCTCAACCGGCCCCATCGAAACGTACGATTTCCGTGGCAAGACCGATCCACGGATCGTGTGGGACCTCATGCGGGAAGCCGGGCTGGACGAGGCGCGCATCACGGCGGGCCTGGCCGCCTGCTTCGAGGCCTACGTCGCCGAGCTGGATCGCCTGATCGGGGACGGTGAGCGCGTCACGATCATGCCGGGGGTCGGGGAGCTGGTCCGCGCGCTGTCCGCGCGTGACGATTCCGTCGTGGGGCTGCTGACCGGCAACATCGAGCTGGGCGCGCGGGTCAAGCTCCGGCCGACGAACCTGTGGCCACTCTTTCGCGTCGGCGCCTTTGGCTCCGACGACATGGATCGTCGCCGCCTGCCGGCCATCGCGTGCGAGCGCGCGCACCGCGCGACCGGCCGGCGCTTCGGCTTCGAGCAGGTCACGATCATCGGTGACACGCCGCTCGACGTGGACTGCGCCCGCGCGTGCGGCGCGATGGCGGTGGCGGTGGCGACCGGCTTTCACCCGGCCGAGGATCTGAAGGCGTGCGCGCCGGACCTGTTCTTCGTGGACTTCGCCGACGTCGCCGCCACGCTGGCCGCGCTGACCGCGCCCCGCTGATGCGGCTGGCGATGCTGTACCTGCACCTCCTCGGCGTGGTCGTCTGGGTCGGGGGCCTCGCGTACCAGACCCACGTGCTCCTGCCGGCCGCGCGCCTCGGATCCGTCGGCGCGTTCGCCGACGCCGCGCGCCGCGCCCGCCCCGTGACCTGGACGGCCATCGCCGTCGTGGTCCTGACCGGCTTCTACAACGTCACCCAGCTCGGCAACCTGCAACGGGTCATGGAGACCGGCGCCGGGCTGATGCTGGCCGGCAAGTTCATTCTCGTGATCCTCGCCGTCGCCCTCACCAGCCAGCGCGACTTCGCCCACGTCACCCTGCTGGCCGCCGCCCTGGCCTCCGGCGCCGACTCCACCAAGCCCCTGCGCGCCATCGCTCGCCTCGACCGCGTCGTCCTCCTCCTCACCCTCGCCACCATCTACCTCGGCCTGGCCATCTCCCGCACCTAGCTCGGAGGGGGACTGCGTCCCCGTCCGACGGTCGTCGCGCGCCCGCGGCGCGCTCCTCCCTGCCTCCCTGCGAAACAGGATTGCGGCCGCCGCCCGAACAGGACCGTCAGCGCACGGAACGAAACCAGCATCTGAGGAATCGCTACTCCAGCCACTAACTCAATCGGACCCGGGTTGCCGGACTGGGCCAGACGCGAGGGCATTGGCCCCGCCTCGTGATTGGCCACGTTCGAGCGCCGGCTTCGCCGGCGCAATCCGGTTCGCGGGGGAGGCAGGTTGGAGCGCGCCGACAGGCGCGCGACGACCGCCGGAAGGGGGACGCAGTCCCCCTCCGGGTCAGAGTCCGGTGATCTCGATCCCGGAGTTCTTGAGCTTGTAGCGACGGTTGATCGTCGCCAGCACCGCGGTGATGCCCTCCAGCGGGCCGGCGTTGCTCAGGGCGCCGACGTCGAGCACGCGCAGCCCCATCGAGCGGCCGAGTTGGGTGACGGTCTCCTTGGCGGTGGCGTCCTGGCCGCAGATGAGCAGGTCGCAGTCGATCGGATGCGCGGCGTCGGACAGCTCGTGGGCCGCGATGTGATGGAACCCCGCCACCACCCGCGCTTCCGGCAACAACCCCTGGACCTCCTCCGCACTGGAGCCGGCCGCCGGCGGCGTGAAGAGCCGCGGTCCGCCGAAGGTGAGCGGCACGACCGTGCTCACCACGACCTTTCCGCGACACGCCTGGCGCACCTCGGGAAGCGTGTTGGAAAGACCGGCGGCCGGCAGCGCGACCACCACGATCTCGCCGAGGGCGGCGGCCTCGGCGTTGGTGTGGCCGACGATCGGAATGGCGTGGGCGGCGTCGCGCAGCTCGGCGGCCTTCGTCCTGGCGCGCTCGGCGTCGCGGGAGCCGATGATGATCGAGTGGCCCAGCCGTGCCCAGCGCACGGCCAGGCCGGCGCCCTCCTTGCCGGTGCCGCCGAGGATCGCGATGTTCACCGTTATCGAAAGAGGTCGCGCGCGGGGTCGCGCAGCAGCGCCTT
>JBKOZA010000022.1:0-21372 GCA_046725675.1 Candidatus Methylomirabilota bacterium | reverse complement strand
GATCCCGTCCGCATCCCGACCTGGTAGACGCGCGCCGGCTCGATCACGTCCATCACGCGGGCCATGGCCGAGGCGTAGTTGTAACGCTCGCCCAGGAACTCCTCGCGGGTGTCGGGGTGGGCGTCCAGCTGGAGGATGCGGAGCTCCGGAAAGGATGGTGCCAGCGCCTCGATCACGGGCACGGTCGCCGTGTGGTCGCCCCCCAGCATGAAGGGCAGGAGCCCGGGTCGCCACCAGGCGGCGATCTGCTTGCGGGCCGCGTCGAGCTGCTCGCGGGGCGGGGCGTCCCGCGGCAGCTCGCAGTCGCCGACGTCGGCCAGCGCGAGGTCCTCGAGGTCGCGCTCGGCCCACGGCGAGTACGTCTCGATGGAGTCGGAGGCCAGCCGCAGGTCGAGCGGGCCGGTGTCGGCCCCCTTGCGCAGGTTGACGCGGCCCTCGAACGGGACGCCGTAGACGATGATGCGGCCGTCGGAGAGAGACCGCTCGCAGGCGATGAAGCGCGGGGAGACCGGACGCATCCCGCCGGTGCTGCCGTCGTGGCCCAGCTAGACGAGATCCTCGTCCGCGAGCAGCGTGATGGCGGCCAGCGCGCACCCGATCCGCTTCACGGTGTGCTCGACGGCAAAGACGGCCCGCTCGCGGATGGTCTCGCCACGAATCCGAAACGCCTCTTCCAGCATGAGGTGGATCTGCCGCTCGGCCTCGACCCGGGTGGCCACACCGTGGAACTCCATGATGACGCCGTTCTTGGCGGGGTCGTCGGGCATGGCGTAACCGACGGCGGCGGCCAGCGTCTCGCCGGGCGTCTCGCTGGTCACGGCCGCGTAGGCCGTCGGGATGAGGGCGCCGGGCTTGATCTTCGGCAGCTCGATGACCGGAACCTCGGGAGGAAGGATGCTCGACACCTTGATGAGGTTGATGTTGCCGATGCCGGCCACCAGAAGCGCGTTGTCGAAGGCGTTGAGCGCCGTCCCGCCCTCGGCGTGGCCCGCCGTTGCCGCCGCCATCGTCACCCTCTTCGTCATTCGCTCCTCCTCACCTGAGATCTCGCCTCCAATCACCATGCCGCCACCAGGGCGGAGAGAAATTCTTTGGTCACTTTACTGGCCCGTCCAACGAACGCAAGCGAAAAGTGACCCGAACGGCTCCTCGTCGGCCGGCGACACGCGGCCGAGACCTCGGCAGGTCGTCGGCGACGGCGGCCGACGACGGTTCGAGCCCGACGCCGCGCGCCCGCCGCGAGTCGAGCGGCGGGGAGCGGCGCACGCGGCGGTGGCGGACGTCGCGGCATCGCCGGAGCGCGCGCGGAAGAGCGGCCAGCGGGAGGATCGGAGTCGTGTCGGCGAGCCGATCTGAGCGCCGAGACGCGTTTTTTTCTTGCAAAGCCGTTTCGCGGACCCTAGAGTGAATCAGATTTTGCCAGCGGCGCGAAATTTTTTGTCGCCGCTGAACGGCGACGCGGACCGGAGCGTCGCAAGCGAGGTGCGGTAGATGGCCGGATCGACCAAAGGGGGGCCAGTGGATTGAACGCGCTGGGACGACACCTGCTACTCGAGTTGTTCGACTGCGACTCGGACGCCATCAACAATCTCGAGTCCGTCAAGGGCGCCCTGGTCGAGGCGGCAAAGCGGGCCCAGGCCACCATCGTCGACGTGGTGTTCCACGAGTTCAACCCGTTCGGTATCAGCGGCGTCGTCGTCATCGCCGAGTCCCACCTGTCCATCCACACCTGGCCGGAATACCGCTACGCCGCGGTCGACATCTTCTCCTGCGGCGACGTGCTCCAGCCGGAGGTCGCGGCCAGCTACCTGGTCGAGCAGTTCGGCGCCGAGCGCGCCTCGGTGGTCGAGATGCAGCGGGGGATGTTCATCAACTCCGCGGTCCCGGTCGTCAACAAGAGTCCGGTCGCCGTCAGTTGATCACCCCGCAGTCCTACAAGTGGTTCTTCGAGCCAACCACCGCCGTCGAAGGCCACATGCACGCCATCCGGCGGACCATCGTCGAGGCCCAGACGAAGTTCCAGCACGTCGAGATCATGGAGACGCCGGCCTACGGCAAGGTGCTCGTCCTCGACGGCCGGATCCAGTCGAGCCAGGCGGAAGACTTCATCTACCACGAGGCGCTGGTGCACCCGGGAATGCTCGCCTCCGAGCGGGCGCCCGAGTCGGGCCTGGTGATCGGCGGCGGTGAAGGCGCCACGCTCCGGGAGATCCTGCGCTACCCCTCGATCCGCCGGGCCGTGATGGTCGACATCGACGGCGAGGTGGTGGATCTGTGCAAGAAGCACCTGCCGGAGATGCACCAGGGGGCGTTCGACGATTCCCGCTCGGATCTGCGCCACGAGGACGCCCGGGCGTACCTGGAGAAAACTTCCGAGCGCTTCGACTTCATCACTATCGACTTGGTCGAGCCGCTCGAGGAGGGTCCGGCCTGTCTGCTCTTCACCAGGGAGTTCTACGGTCTCGTCCGGGACCGCCTCACGGCCGGCGGGGCGATGACGCTGCAGGCCGGCATGACCAAGCTGGGCGAGCTCGACTTCTTCACGTCGATCCACCGCACCCTCCGCGAGGTCTTCCCGGTCGTCGCCGCCTACCAGACCTTCATCTCGTGCTTCGGCACCCCGTGGGGCTTCATCACCGCCACCAAGAAAGTCGATCCGTGCCGTCAGGACGCCGCCGCCGTCGACCGGCTCGTGGCCGAGCGGATCAAGGGCCCGCTGGCGTACTGGGACGGCCAGACGCACCAGCACGCGTTCAACCTGCCCAAGCACATCCGGGCGGCGATCGGCGCGCAGACGCGCGTCGTCACCGACGCCCACCCGCTGATCGTCACCTAGAGGGGCCCTCCCGGAATCCTGATCCTGGCGTCGGCCTCGCCGCGACGGCGGGAGCTCCTGCGCTCGCTCGGGGTCGACTTCCGCGTCGTTCCCAGTGATCTGGCCGAGACGCTGGCTGCCGGCCCCCTGTCCGACGCAGTCACCCGCCTGGCCCTGGACAAGGCCCGGGCGGTAGCGGCGCGCGTGGGCGACGGGATCGTGCTGGGAGCTGACACGATCGTGGTCATCGACGGCGAGCCGCTCGGCAAGCCGGCCGGGCCCGAAGAGGCGCGCGCCATGCTCCGGCGCCTGGCTAACCGCGAGCATCAGGTCATCACCGGCGTCGCGGTCGTCGACGCGCGGAGCGGACGGGCCGACGCGACGGCGGTCGTCACCCGCGTGCGCATGGCCGGGTACGGCGAGGCGGACATCGACGCCTACCTTGAGACCGGCGAGCCCCTGGACAAGGCGGGCGCCTACGGCATCCAGGGGTGGGGCGGCGCGCTCGTGGCCGGCTACGAGGGCTCGTTCAGCAATGTGGTGGGCCTGCCGCTCGAAGAGACGGCCCGACTGCTGGCCGCCTTCGGGGTTCCGCTCAGCGCGCCGCCGGCGCGCTGAGGACCCGGCGGAGAGGCTCGACGTGGAGCATCTCCTCGGGCGCCGGGACGCGAGCGGTGACCGGCAGCGGCTGGTGGGCGCGGATGAGGGCCAGCGTCTCGCGCAGCTGGTCGGCAGTGACCAGCCCGTCACCGAGGTAGATCGCGCGTGTGGCTTCCAGCCGCGCGGCGAACTCGTCGGCCGGAGCCGTGATGCGCCTGGGCAGGCGCGCACCCAGCTCCTCCGGACCGGCCGACGCGATGCGCCGCTCGGCCGCGAGCACCGCCCGCGCGAACGCGCCCAAGTCACGGTCGCGCGGCCGGCGGTCGGCGCGCGCGAAGACGGCGGCGTTGACCGTCGGGACGCCGATCGCCTGGACGACAGCGGCCGGAGTCCGGAGATCCACGAGGACGCGGGCCTGGCCCGCGGCGACGAGACGTGAGGCCGAGGGCTCGTGGACGAGCCCCGAGTGCACGTCGCCGCTCTCCACCGCGGCCGTGAGTCCGCGCGCGCCGTGGCTCACGATCGACATCTGTGCGACGCTCAGCCCCGCCCGGGCCAGCAGCCAGCCGAACCAGGCTTGCTCGGGCGCGCCCGGGCTCGACAGCCCTACTCGCGTGCCCGGCAGGTCGTTCACGGTGCGGACGACGCCGGCCTGGGAGGTTGGGACCAGCAGCGCGACGGGGGGAGCCGCCGTCAGCCCGAACACGAGGCGTGGGCCCTGGGTGAGCGAGCGCGGCCCGAAGCGCACCATGGCGTCCACCGAGGTGGCCGCCAGATCGGCCTGGCCCTGGCCGAGGGCCTCGGCGGGACCCGGTTCGGCGCGGGTGGTGCGGACGACGACGTCGAGGCCCTCGCGCGCGTAATATCCCTCGGCCTCGGCAACCCGGAGGGGCAGGTACTCGGGTGAGGTCACCGGGCCCGCAATCGCCAGCACGAGGCTCTGGAGCAGGACGATGACAGCCAGCATCGGGTCAGGACGCCCCGTGCTGTCCGCGTGGCGCACGATCCCCGGGCCGCCGCGCGATCGAGTCAAGGCCCGCCTTCTGCGAATTTATCGGGCGCTGCTGCGCCGCCACGGGCCGCAGGGCTGGTGGCCGGCGCGGACGCCGTTCGAGGTCGCGGTGGGCGCCATCCTCACCCAGCACACGGCCTGGAGCGGCGCCTCGCGGGCCGTCGCCGCACTGCGTGCCGGCGGGCTGCTGGCACCGCGTCGGCTGGCCGCGCATCGCCCCGCGGCGGTGGGCGCGCTGATCCGTCCCGCCGGGACCTATCACCTCAAGGCACGGCGCCTGCTCGACTTCACGCGCTGGCTGCTGGTCCGGTTCGGCGGCAGCTTCCGGGCGATGCGTCGCGCGCCGCTGAGGCCGCTGCGCCGGGAGCTGCTCGCGGTGCCCGGCCTGGGGCCGGAGACGGCCGACGCGATCCTGCTGTACGCCGCCGGGCGCCCGGTCTTCGTGGCCGACGCCTACACCCGACGCGTGCTGGCTCGCCATCGTCTGCTGTCGGCCGGTGCCGGCTACGAGGAGGCCCGCGCGTTCCTCGAATCGCACCTGCCCTCCGATCCCGCGCTCCTCAACGAGTTCCACGCCCTGCTGGTGGCCGTCGGGAAGACGCACTGTCGTGCCATCCCGCGCTGCGAGCGTTGCCCGCTGCGCTACGACCTCGGCGGAAAGCGGCCGGCCCGGTAGCGGACGCCTGCGCGGTCTCATTCCGCGACCTCCATCAAGAGGTTGATCAGCCGATCCGCCGCGTCGGGAACCGCGAGGCTCAGGGCGCGCTCGCCCATGGCCTTCAGGGCGGCCGGCTCGGCCAGCAGACCGCGGATGCGCTCGAGCAGGAGCGCCGGCGAGAGCGACGCCTGAGGCAGGATTGCGCAGCCGCCGACCCGGCCGACCAGGTGGGCGTTGGCGGTCTGCTCGTCGCCGCTCGCGCCGGGCATCGGGATGTAGAGCGCGGGTAGTCCCAGCTGGCAGCACTCGTTCACCGTTCCGGCTCCCGAGCGAGCCACCACGAGCGCCGCCGTCGCGTAGATGCCGGCCAGCTCGGGGCCGACCCAGGCCTGCACGGAGTAGCGCCGGGCAAGCGAGGCCGGCAGTGCCTCGCGCCGGGCCTGGAGCCAGGCGCGGTCACCGGTCGTCGCGTTGTCGCCGCACTGGTGAATGACCTGGGCCTGCTCCAGGAGCTCCGCCGCGATCTCACCGACCGCCCGGTTGATGGCGTGGGCACCCAACGCCCCGCCGGTGACGTAGATCAGCGGAAGCGCGGGGTCGAGGCCGAACTGCGCCACGGCGTCGGCTCGGGAGCCGGCGCGCAGGGCCGGGCGCAGCGGATTGCCGGTGACCACGACCCGGCCGGCCGGGAAATGGCGCGCGCTGTCGGCGAAGGTCACGGCGATGCGGCGGGCGCGACGGGCCGAGATGCGGTTGGCGAGCCCGGGCACCGCGGTCTGCTCGTGCACGACGACCGGGATGCGCGCGACGGTGGCGGCCAGGACGACCGGCAAGGCCACGAAGCCGCCGGTGGCGAGCACCACACGCGGCCGCAGCCGCCGCAGCAGCGCGTGCGCGGCCAGGATGCCGGCGGGAACGTTGATGGCCAGGTCAGTGACGTTTTGCCAGGCCCAGTAGCGTCGCAGCTTGCCCGTCGGGATCGCGTGGTAGGCGATGCCCTCCTCGACCGCGCGTCGCGCCTCGACGCCGTCGCGGCTGCCGATCCAGGCGTGGCTCACGCCGCGCCGGCGCAGCGCCGCGGCGACTGCCAGGCCGGGGCTGGTGTGGCCGCCGGTGCCGCCGCCCGCGATGAGGACGGTCACGCTATCCGGACTTCTCGCGGTGGCGCTCCAAGGCCAGCTCGACGAGGCGCTCGACGAGGTCGGGATACGCCAGCCCCGTCGCCTCCCACATCCGCGCGAAGCCGCTGGTCGACGTGAACCCGGGAATGGTATTGATCTCGTTCACGAGGATACGGCCGCCGTCCTCGAGGAAGAAGTCCACGCGCGCCATGCCGGCGCAGTCGATCGCGCGAAAGGCGGCGACGGCCAGCTCCCGGAAGCGCGCGGTCAGCTCGGGCGTCAGCGGGGCCGGGCACAGCAGGCGGGCCTGCCCCTCGGCGTACTTGGTCGCGTAGTCGTACCAGTCGCCCTCGTAGATGATCTCGCCGGGCAGCGAGGCTTCCGGCGCGTCGTTGCCCAGCACGCTCACCTCGATCTCGCGCCCGCGCACCGCGCGCTCGATGATGAGCTTGCGGTCGTGCTGGGCGGCGGCGTCGAGGGCGGCGGGCAGGTCGCGGGCCGTCTTCACCTTGCTGATCCCGACGCTCGAGCCCAGGTTGGACGGCTTGACGAAGCACGGGAAGCCGATCGCGGCGGCGACCTCGCGCGCCACCGCGTCGGGGCGCGCCCGCCAGTCGCGGCGCATGACGACCACGTACTCGACGAGCGGCAGGCCATGGGCGCG
Source organism: Candidatus Methylomirabilota bacterium (assembly GCA_046725675.1). Taxonomy (GTDB): domain Bacteria; phylum Methylomirabilota; class Methylomirabilia; order Rokubacteriales; family CSP1-6; genus AR5. The sequence goes on along the minus strand of JBKOZA010000022.1, from coordinate 14,502 downwards.
GAAGACCGTCTTCATCGTGTCCTTGTCCATGCCCACCGCGGAGGCCAGCACGCCGGCGCCGACGTAGGGGACGTCGGCGATCTCGAGGAGCCCCTGGATCGTGCCGTCCTCTCCGTACGGCCCATGCAGGGCGATGAAGACGACGTCGAGCCCCTGGCGCAGCTCGCTGGGGACGCTGCCGGCGGGCTCGGAGCGCACGAGGGAGGTCGTGGGCTCGTTCAGCACGCCCTCGGCGCGATCGGCCAGCGCCTTCTTGACGGGCCCGGTCTCGTCCCCGCTGGGCAGCGCGCCGCGCGCCTGCTCGGCGAGCGCACGCATCGGATCGCCACCGACGACCCAGCGGCCATCGCGCCCGATGCCGATCGGAACGACGCAGTGGCCGCGACGCTCGAGCGCGGCGATCACCGAGGCGGCGGAGGCCAGCGACACTTCGTGCTCGCCGGAGCGACCGCCGAAGATCACGCCCACGCGCGGCATGAGCGGATTGTAGCAGTCCGCCTCCGCCGCGCGTGAGCGCCTTAGCGGGTGGAGCGCGGCGACGCCGCGGGGGCCACCGGCTCGCGCTGGACGTAACCGTTGGCGATCAGACGACGGTCGGCGCGCGGCACGCCGAACAGCGACACGCGCTCCCCTGGACGCAGGGACGCCACCGTCGAGTCGCTCAGCGGGGAGACGTCGATGTTGGCCGTGTGCCCATCCTCGGTGCTCAGCGTCACCGCCCGCCCTGCAACGGATTGCACGGTGCCATCCACCCGCCACATCGGCTCTGACGGCACTGGCGTCAGCTGTGTCGTGTCCAGGCCCAGGGAGGCGGCGGTCCCGAGGCCGATCACCATCGCCGCCACCTCGTAGGGACGGTTGCCCTCGACGCCCACGACGGTGACGCGAGACCCCGCGGTCAACGGACCCGGCGTGCGGCGCTGGGCCGACGCCAGGTCGGCGTAGTACAGAGCACCGTCGTCACCGCGCACGACGACGAAGGGCTCGCCGGTGACGTTCCCGGGCCACTCGAGTGTGCCCTGGACGACGCGCGGATCGCCGGGGGCGGCCACCGCAGCGCCGGCGGACAACGTGACGAGGGCGAGCGCGACGAGGGATCGCTTCATGGAGGCCTCCTTGTCGTTCGAGCAGGCAAGGCCGGTGCCAGCGGCTGTAACGTTCTAACCGGACGGCGGGGTCGTCTCGCCCTTCCGGGCCCGGAGTGCGCGCCACGCCGCGAGGCGACGCGCCAGCTCGGTTTCGAGACCGCGCTCGACCGGCCGGTAATAGTGCCGGCCACGCAGCGCCTCCGGCAAGTGCTCCTGGTCCACCTGCGCGTCGGGTGCGTCGTGGGCATACTGGTATCCCTTGCCGTAGCCCAGGCCGCGCATCAGGCCGGTCGGGGCGTTGCGGATGTGCAGCGGCACCGGCTCCGCCGGCCGCTCGTTCACGTCGGCCTTGGCTTCGTTGAAGGCGACGTAGGCGGCGTTGGACTTGGGCGCCAGCGCGAGATAGAGCGTCGCCTGGGCCAGGGCCAGCTCGCCCTCGGGCGAGCCGAGGAAGTCGTAGGCGTCCTTGGCGGCCAGCGTGAGCGCGAGCGCCTGGGGGTCGGCGTTGCCGACGTCCTCGGAGGCGAACCGCACCAGGCGCCGGGCGACGTAGAGCGGATCCTCGCCGGAGTCGAGCATCCGCGTCATCCAGTAGAGAGCGGCGTCGGCGTCGGAGTCGCGCAGCGACTTGTGCAGGGCCGAGATCAGGTTGTAGTGCTCCTCGCCGCTCTTGTCGTAGAGCAGCGTCTTGCGCTGGGCGGCCTCGCGGATCGTGCCCTCGCTCACGGCGCGGCGGCCCGAGGCCACCGGCGCCATCTGCACGGCCAGCTCCAGGATGTTCAGCGCCGAGCGCGCGTCGCCGTTGGCCAGGCGCGCGATGAGGGCCAGCGCCTCCTCGGCCACCTCGGGAGCGAGCCCGGCCAGTCCCCGCTCGCGGTCGGCGAGCGCGCGGCGCATGAGCGTCGCCAGGTCGTCCTCGGTGAGGCCGTGCAGGACGTAGACGCGGCAGCGCGACAGCAGCGCGGAGTTGACCTCGAACGACGGGTTCTCGGTGGTGGCGCCGACGAGCACGATCGTGCCCTTCTCGACGTGGGGCAGGAACGCGTCCTGCTGGGCGCGGTTGAAGCGATGGATCTCGTCCACGAACAGGATCGTGCGCGGCCGCCGGCGCGCGCGCTCGGCCTCCGCCTCGGCGACGACCTGCCTGATCTCCTTGACGCCCGACAGCACGGCCGAGAACGCCACGAACCGCGCGCCGGCCACGTGCGCCATCAGCGAGGCCAGGGTGGTCTTGCCCGAGCCGGGCGGACCCCACAGGATCATCGAGTGCAGCTCGCCCCGCTCAATCGCCACCCGCAGCACACGGCCGGCGCCGAGCAGGTGCTCCTGCCCCACGACGTCGTCGACCGACCGCGGCCGCATGCGGTCGGCCAGCGGTCCGGCCGGCGGCGGCGTGGACACCGGCGGGTCTCGCTCGAACAGGTCCATTACCGCTGACCGATGCGGGACAGGAGCCAGCCGGGGAGCGCGGCTAGGTCGGTGATGCGGGCGATCGGGGTGATGTTCCAGCGCTCGAGGTCGGTGTCGTTCGCCCGGTAGGCGACGAACGGGATGCCGGCGGCGGCGGCGGCCACGCCGTCCACCCACGAGTCGCCGACCACCACCGCGTCGCGTTGGGCGCCGAAGTGCTCGGTGATGACCCGCCAGCCGTCGGGGTCGGGCTTGAGCGCGCGCATCTCGTCGCGGGTGACGACGAGATCGAGCACTCCCAGCAGGCCGAACCGGTCGAGCGCCGTGGCCGTGATCTCGCGCGCGTTGTTCGTCCACACCGCGGTCGCGAAGCCCACCGTCCGGGCGCCCTCGATCGCGTCGCGGGCGCCGGGCTCGAGCCCGGCGATGGCCATTGCCCGGCGCTCGTGGTCCAGGGCGATGTCCCAGAGCGGCTTCTCCACGTGGGGCGCGTTGGCCTGACACCAGTGGATGAGCTCGCCGACCCGGTAGCGCTCACGGCGCGGTGGCAGCGGGCCGCACCGACGCTCGAGCGTGGCGCGCATGTCGAGGGCCATCGCTGCCAGGTCCAGCGGCGTGCGCACCAAGGTATGGTCAAGGTCGAACACGCACAAACGCACGTAGTGACTTTACTATGGCCGTGCTACGCTCGGTGGCATGAAGCGCCGCCTGGCGATGGCGATGACCCTCGCTGCGCTCCTGGTCGTGACATTCGCCCCGGCCTCTGCGCTCGACGAGGCCGATCGCCTGTTCATGGTCGGCGAGCGGGCCCTCACCGATCGGTTCTATCCGGTGGCCCGGCGGGCACTCGAGCGGTTCGTCGCGCAGTATCCCCAGGATCAGCGGGTGCCGCGCGCCATGCTGCTGCTCGGCCAGGCCCGCCTGGCTCTCAACGACCCGCAGTCGGCCCTGGACGCCTTCAGCCGCGCCGCGACCAGCCTGACGGCCCCCGCCGACCAGCTCGAGGCGAAGTTCTGGCAGGGCGAGTCGCTCTTCCGGCTCAAGCGGTTTGCCGAGGCGAGGACGGCGTACGACGAGATCGTCCGCACCAACGCCGCCTCGCCCCTGGCGGGCGACGCGCTCTACGGTGTCGCCTGGACCGAGCTGGAGCTCAAGCGACCCGAGCCGGCAGTGATCGCGTTTCACGAGTTCCTGGCCGCATGGCCCCAGCACCCGAACGCGCCGATGGCCACGATCCAGCTCGCCCGGGGGCTCATCGACCTCAAGCGCCTCGGCGAGGCGCAGCCCGTCCTGCGCGATTTCGCGACGAAGTACCCGAAGTCGGAGCTGCTTCCCGAGGCCCAGTACCTGCTCGGCTGGGTGAAGGTCAACAACGGCGATCCCCGCGGCGGTCTCGCCGACCTGCGCGCGTTCGTCGCCGCCAACCCGAACCACGCGAACACGCCGGCCGCGCGGAAGCTCGTCGCCCAGGCGCTGGCCAAGTACGGTGACCGGCAGGAGCAGATCGACTCCTACAACGCCCTCATCGCGCAGCCGTCCCCCACCCCCGAGGATCTCTACGAGGCCGCCCAGGCCGCCACGCGGCTGTCGCGTCCCAAGGACGCAGAGACCGCCTGGCGCAAGCTCAAGGCCCAGTACCCGGATCACGCGCTCACGGGGCGGCTCTCGCTCGAGCTCGCCAACACCGCCTTCAAGGCGAAAAACTACAAGGACGCCGCCGCGCTCGCCCAGGGCGCCACCCAGAGCGGCGAGGACGTGGTACGGGCCGACGCGTGGCTGACGATCGGTGAGTCGGAGCTGAAGCTGAAGCGTTTCCCGCAGGCGGCCAAGGCCTTCGAGGCGGTCGGCACCGTCGAAGACGTCGAGGCGGGCACCCGCTACCGCGCGCTGGCCGGGCTCGGGCTGGCCCGCGAGGAGCAGAAGGAATGGAAGGCAGCCCTGGGAGCGTACGAGGCGGTGGCCGGTCGCAGCCCCGACGCGACCCTGCGTGAGTGGGCGCGCGAGAGGGCGACGGCGATGAAGAACCAGCTCAAGACGAACGGCACGCCCCCGGCTCAGAAGCGCTCGGAGCCGCCGGCCAAGCCATCCGGTGACAAATCTTCCGGGAGGAGATCGTGAGACGCATCCTCGCTCTCGTCGTGGTGTGGCTGGGTCTGATCGCCGCAGCTCCGCGCGCGTACCAGCCGCCCGCGCCGGACCTCACCCCGCTCGTGCCGTTCGTGACCGCGCCGGTCGACAAGCCACCCGTCCTCGCCGACGTGGCGTTCCCGCCCGCGCCCGGCGACTTGCCGCCGCTGCCACCGGCCGCTGTCAGCGTGCCGGCCGGCGACAAGCCGGTCGCGCCCATTCTGTCGACGCGCACGCTGCCCTGCATCGGGGCCTGGATGGGCGTGGCGTCGGAGTCGCTCGAATGCGGCCGCGCGCGCTTCCAGAAGGGCGAGTACGAGGAGGCCGCCAAGGCGCTGGAGAGCGCGTCGCGTCCCGGCACCGAGCGCGAGGTCTTGCGAGAGGCGCGCTACTGGCTGGGCGAGGCCTACTATCGGATCGGTCGCTTCCCCGAAGCGGACTGGCTCTTCCGTCAGGTCGCCCAGGATAGCCCGCGCCTGGAGTGGGGCGTGTGGGCCTTGCACTCGAGCGGCTGGACGGCGCTGCGGGCCGGCGACGCCACGCGCGCGCGCGAGGCATTCACGGCTGTCCTGAGCGGCTCGGTCCCCTCGCAGCTGGACGCGTGGGCACGTCACGGCCTGGGCCTTGCCCACTACGCGCTCGGGCGACACGCCGACGCCGAGAAGGCGTGGGCGCAGGCGCTGCAGCGGGGGACGCCGGCCCTGCTCGGCCGCGACATCCTTTTCTGGCACGGCGAGGCCCTCGGCCGCATTGGCGAGCCGGGCCGGGCCGAGGCCGATCTGCGGCGCTTCATCGAGGGCGGCGCTCATCCCCTCGTCCCGACCGCGCAGCTGCGCCTGGGTTGGTGGGCGCTGGCCGCGCAGCATGCGCCTGAAGCGCTGACCGCCTTCCGCGCCTATCTCGCTCAGCCGGCGGCGCTGGCCAGCAAGGAGCGGGAATGGGGCGAGAGCGGTCTGGCCCTGGCGCTGCTGGCCAGCGGGGACTGGAACGGCGCGCGCGACGCGGCCGGCGCCCTGGCCTCCCGGCGCTCGCCGATGGCGCTGCCGCTGCAGCTTCGGCTCGTGCGCACGGCGATGGACGCCCCGGGAGCCGCCCAGGTCGATCCCATCGTGCAGGACCTGCTGGCCGCCTCGCTGGCGCCGCCGTTGCGCGGCTGGGTGCTGCTGGCCAAGGGCGAGATCGATCGCGCGCAGGGCAACCGCGATGAGGCGCGAACCCAGTTCGACCTGGCGCGCCAGGTCGCGCCCGCCACGCCGATAGCCTGGCAGGGGGCATTCCGCAGCGCCCGTACGAACCTCGAGCTGCGCGAGTTCAAGCAGGCGCTCGCCGACCTGGCCCCGCTGGCGAACGCGCCGCTGCCACCCGATCTGCGCGTGGCCGCCCTCATCTTGCAAGGCGAGGCCGCGTACCAGGCCGGTGACCAGGCCGTGGCCTCCGCGGCATTCCGCCGCGTGCTGCTCGAGTTCCCCGGCGTGTCCGAGACGCCGATGGTGCGGATCGCCGCGGCGTGGACGTCGCTGCGGCAGGGTCGGACGGACGTCGCCCGCCGAGAATTCCTCGACTTCGTGCGGGCGACGCCGGATCACCCGTACGCGCCCGACGCGCTCTTGCTCGCCTCGGAGCTCGCGCTCGGCGCCGGCGACCTGCAGGAGGGGCGGGCGCTGCTCGACCGGATCGTGCAGACCTACCCGACCAACCCCCGCACGGATTTCGCCCGCCTCAACCGTGGCATCGTGTTGCTGCGCACCGGTGACGCCGCGGGTGCCCGGACCGCAATCAACGACTGGCTCGGCCGGGCACCGTTCCCGGCGCTGTTCGGGCGCGCCCACGCCGCGCTCGCCGCCGCCGCGCTCGCGGCCGGTGACCTGGCCGGCGCCCAGCGCTCGCTGGCCCTGGCCAGCCGCGAGGGGTTGACGGCGTTCGCGAGCCTGGGCGCCGGCTCCGTGGCGCTGCGCCAGAACCGCTGGGACGAGGCGATCCGGGCGTTCACCGAGGCGCGGGATGCCGGCACGCCCGAGGTGGTCACCGGGGCGGAGTACGGCATGGCGGTGGCCGCGTTCCAGAAGGGTGCCGTCAGGGAGTTCGCCAAGCCAGCGGAGGCGGCGCTGGCGGCGCTGCCACCGGGCGCCGGGAGCGCCGACCGCGCGGGCGAGTTGCTCTACGCGCTGACGGGAGTCGCCCTCGAGGGTCGTGACTGGCGCGCGGCGCTCGGCACCGCCAGGCGGATCGCCACGGATTACACCAACCACGAGGTCGCCGACGACGCGCTCGAGCGCGTGGCGGCCGCCGCCGCCGGCGCCAAGGCGTGGACGATCGCGCTCGAGGCCGACATGCTGCTGCGGCAGCGCTATCCCCAGAGCCCGTTCGTGGCGGCCTCCCAGGTGCGGGTGGCCGAGGCGCTGCTGGAGAGCGGCCGGGCTGACGAAGCGCGCCGCGAGATCGACCGGGCGCCGGTCGACTTGAGCAACACGCGCTCCGCCATGATCGTCGCCCGGGTCAGGGAGGCCGCCGGCGACCGGAGCGGTGCGCTCGAGGCGTACTCGCGAGCGGCCAAGGACGGCGGCGGGCCGGAGTGGACCACCCCGGCGCTGTTCGGCCACGCGCGCCTGCTCGTGCAGGAACGGCGCTGGGAGCAGGCGCGAGGCGTGCTGGAGCGGCTGCTGAAGAGCGACGAGGTCACCGTGGCCTCCGAGGCCGCCCAGGCCATCGGCGACACGTACGCCGGGGAAGGGGACTCGCTGGCCGCTGCCGAGTATTACCTCACCGCCGCTTACGTCGCGCCGACCCTGCCGCAGGGGCGGCGGGCGTTGCTCGCCGCCGGGCGCGCCTTCGCATCGCTCAAGCAGGAGGCCGCCGCCGAGCTCGCCTACAAGAAGCTCCTCGGCCAGCCGGATGTCCCCAGCGATCTCGCCGACGAGGCGCGCCGGGGCCTTCGCTCGCTCGGTCGCTGAGCGTAAGATAGCCGCTCGATGAAGGGTTACGGCGGTCGCATCCTGTTCGTCGACTGCACGACCGGCGCCTGCCGTGTCGAGCCGCTGTCCGAGCACACGGCGCGTGCGCTGCTCGGCGGCAACGGGCTGGCCGCGCGCATTCTCTACGATCACGTCCCGGCCGGCGCCGACCCGTTCGATCCCGCCAACGCCGTGGTGTTCGCCGTCGGTCCCATCACCGATACCACGGTGCCGGGCAACAGCCGGGCGTGCGCCGCGGCCAAGTCGCCGCTCACCGGCCTGTTCTTCGACTCGACGTTCGGCGGCCGCTTTCCGGCCACACTCAAGCGCACCGGCTTCGACGCCGTGGTGCTGACCGGGCGGGCGCCGGGGCCGTCGTACGTGCTGGTCGACGAGCGCGGCGCCACGCTCAAGCCGGCCGGCGCGGTATGGGGGCGGACGACGCGCGACGCCGTCGCCGCCCTGGTGGAGGTCGAGGGCGCCGACGCCGATGCCATCGCGATCGGCCAAGCCGGCGAGCGACGGGTTCGCTTCGCGGCGATGGCGCACTACTGGAAGAACCGCGAGGGGGTGTCCGGGCGCGGCGGCCTCGGCGCCGTGCTGGGCAGCAAGAACGTCAAGGCGCTCGTCGTCAGGGGCGCCCGGAAAACCGAGATCGCCGATCCGGCGGCGCTGAAGGCGCTGCTGGAGGAGACGCGGGAGCCGCTGAAGAAGGGCACGCAGGCGCTCACCACGTTCGGCACCCCGTTCCTGGTGGGCCCGATCAACGCGCTCGGCGCGCTGGGCAGCTACAACCTACGGAGCGAGGTTTTCGCCGAGGCGCGCGTGATCGGCGGCGAGTCGATGAAGGAGCACTATCACGACCGCGATACGACCTGCCTGAAGTGCCCGGTGGCATGCGGCAAGCAGTACGCGATCCGCGAGGGCGAGTTCGCCGGCACCCGCGCGAAGATGCCCGAGTACGAGTCGATCTTCGCGCTGGGCCCGATGCTCGGCATCGCCGAGCCCGAGGCCCTGATCCTCGCTAACGACCTCTGCGATCTGCACGGGCTGGACACGATCTCCATGGGCGTGACGCTGGCGATGGTCTGCGAAGCCCTCGAGCGCGGCTGGCTGAAGCCGGCCGAGGTCGGGGTGCCGTTCGGCTGGGGCGACTGGCGCGGCATGCTGCGGCTGGTCGAGCTGACCGCGCGCCGCGAGGGCTTCGGCGATCGTCTCGCCGACGGCGCCTGGCGGCTGGCCGAGTCGATCCATCCCGAGGCGACGCGCCTGGTGTACGCGGTCAAGCGACTCGAGCTTCCCGCGCATTCGGCGCGCGCGCTCAAGGGCCTGTCGATCGGCTACGCCACCGCCACCCGCGGCGGGAGCCACCACGACACGCGGCCGACCCCGCAGTACGCGCCGACCTTCGATCGTCGCTCCACCGCCGACAAGCCGGCGTTCGCCGCGCGGAGTCAGCATTTCACCGCGCTGGGCGACTCGCTGGTGCTGTGCCGCTTCACCTCCGAGCGGGGCTTCGGGGTGTTCATCGACGAGCCGTACGCGCGCATGGTACGCGCCGTCACCGGCTGGGACGTGAACGTGGAGGAGCTGGAACGGATCGGCGAGCGCATCGTCAACCTCGAGCGCCTCTTCAATGTCCGGGAGGGCGTGCGGCGCGGCCAAGACGTGCTGCCGTGGAAGGTCATGCACGAGCCGATCCCCGAGGGCCCGTCGGCTGGCATGCACTGCCCGCCCGCCGAGCTCGGCGCGATGCTCGACGCCTACTATGCCCTGCGCGGCTGGGACGCCGACGGCGTCCCCACGCGCACCCGCCTGGCCTCGCTCGGGCTCTGAGCCGGTCCTCGCTCTGGTAGACTGACGCCACAGGGGCGGGAGGAAAGCTATGCCTGCATTCGCCCCTGCAGCGCTGGGCGTTGCCGTCGCGGTCAGCGCCGTCGGCGCCGTGGCGCTGTGCATCCTCGTGGTGCTGTACGGCTTCACCCCCACCGGCGACGAGGCATCGGACGAGACGGCGGCCCGCCGGCTGCTCGTCACCCGCGTCGGTCACGCGCTGGGGGCAGTGTGTTTCACCGCGACCACCATCCTCATCGCCGTCGTCCTCGCGCGCGCGCAGATGTCACCGCCTTCGATGCCGGCGCCGGACCCGCGTGTACCCCGGCTGAACGCTCAGATCACCGAACAGGCGGATCGACTCTCCCGGACCGAGACGCGACTGCAGCGGCTGGAGAACGCTGCCGCCCGCCGGGTTGCCGAGCCGCCGGCCAGCGCCTCACCGCCGACGGGGCAGGCGGCGGAAGAACGTTCAGCGTCGCCGCCGCGTCACCGGCCAGCGGTAGCGAAGCGCGAGCCCGGGCGGCCCGAGATCTCGACCAGCGCGGAGTCGTCGGCGGCGTTACCCAGACCTCCGCGCTCTGCCGGCGGCCCAGTGGCTTCACTGCCCACGGCGGCGTCACCGGCAGTCGCGCCAGCGACTGCCCCGCCGGTGCCTGCGGCACCGCCGCCCATCGCCCCTGCGTCGCGCTCGACAGCGGTGGACGCCCAGGCCACGGCCCCGACCCCGCCGCCGGCGCGAGGCGTCGATCTGCGGAGCAAGCTTCGCGAGGACTGGCGCGAGATCCGGCGTGGTGTGGAGTCGGCGCCCGACGACTTCCGGCGGGCGATCGATGACGTGAAACGGGCGCTGGCTTTCTAGGTGCGGCTCACTCGCAGATGCTCGCCCAGCCCGGACCGTACTGCTTCTTCGTGCAGCGCGCCTTGGGGTATCCCACGCGCTCGAGGACGGCCCGCAGCTGCCGCTCCGCGTCGGCCTCGGAGATCGGTCGCGTCGGACGCTCGGGTTCCGGGGCGGCGGCTTCGAGCTGCGCCTGCTGTCCTGGCTCGGGGGCCGACGGCGCCGACGCGTCGCCCGCCACCGGCGGGGCGGCCCCGGTGCCCGTCGGGACACGCGGCGGCTGGGCCAGACACGCTTCCATCGCGGTCCACGACTGGCTTCCGCCGAGACAGCGACTGAACAGGACGCTGTCGGCGGCGCTGGCGGTGCTGGCGAGCCGCTGCGCGGCCGCTTGCTCGACGTTGAAACAGCGCACCTGGAGCATCACCTGAGGATTGCTGGCCCGGCAGAAGACGGCGATGTCATCGGGAGGCGCCGCCGATGCGGACTCGAGCAGCGCGAGTCCCGAGACGGCCGCGATAATGAACGCGACCACCGCCAGCATCGAGCTCAGTGTAGCGTACGAGGCGCCCAGATTCGCGCGGATCCGCTCGGAGCAGACCGACGCCCAGGCCACCCCGGGCCCCGACCGGGTCGGTGGTCGGCGACACACGGAACTCAATGGCACCGGTGTTGCTCAATATTTGTCCAGTTGGGGGCAACCATGCCCCGGGAAGGAAGAGTTTTTCCCAGATCGGGAATGAGCCAGAGCTGATGTTGACATCTGACGTGCTACAACAGCCAGGTCGGTGTGACCACCTTGTCCAGACCTATACCGACGACCGTCACCTGGCCAGAGTCGTGGCCGACTATATCGGGGCCGGTCTCGCCCGTGACGAGGCGGCGGTGATGATAGCGACGCCGCCGCACGTCCAGCTCTTCGTCCACCGGCTCACGGCGCTCGGCGTCGACGTGCCCGGGGCGATCGATCGACGCCAGGTCCTGATCCTGGACGCGCAGGAAACGCTGGCCAGCTTCATGATCGACGGCTGGCCGGATCGGGATCGCTTCCTACGCATCGTGGCCGCCGCCCTCGAGCACGTGCGGCCGGCCGCATCCCGTGGCCTCCGCCTCTACGGCGAGATGGTGGAGCTGCTCTGGCGGGACAGTGCGGATGCCACGATGGAGCTCGAGCGTCTGTGGAGCGAGGTGCTGCACGCCGAGGGCGTGTCATTGCTCTGCGGGTACCGCCTCGACGGCCTGGATCGCCGGCTGCAGGGCGTGCTCCGCTGGATCACCCGCACTCACTCCCATCTGCTGCCGGCGCAGGACCAGCCGCGCTTCGAGCGCGCGGTCGATCGGGCCTACGGGGAAGTCTTCGGCACCGGTCAGGACGTGCAGGTGCTCCGCGAGCTCATGGTGACCAGCGCCAACCTGGGGACCGTGATGTCCGAGGCGCAGGCGGCGCTCCTGGCGCTCGACACCATGCCAGCCGTCATCGCCAACGACGTGCGGGCGCGCGCCCACCGCCACTACTGCCGCGCCTGACCGTCGGCCCGGGTCGATGCGTACCGGTCACCGATCGGCTCGCCTGATGCAATCCGGCGCCGCGGCAAGCCCGCCCGCGGCAACGTTCACTGCGACCAGATCGTCGAGCGCCTCGAAAGTCATCTCGTCTTTCCAGCGGACCAGAGCCTGGTAGGGCTCCTTCAAAATCACGCCCACCACGCGGCCCGGCTCTTGCGAGGGCTGCGTGGCGAGACGTACCCGCTGTCCAAGGGCGAACACGAACGCGCGCCAAGCCTCATCTGTCTCCCACGTGTCCGGCATGCGGCCACCTCCTCCTGGAGTGGCCAGCATGCGCTGCCCGCGAACGGGCATCTATCACGGCACCGTGAAGGTTCCGTTGCGGCTATGAAGCCTTGCGTCGAGTCGGCCGGTCCCAGAAGCGGTGGCCGCAATCCATGCAGCGGTAGAGGTGCCATCCGAACATCCGTGCGATTCGCTGAAGGATGCCGGCTGCCGGGACCCGCTGGCGGTAGTCGGAGGAACAGGCGGGACACACATGCCGCATATGGCAACGTTACCGGTTCCCGGAGCGCGCCGTAGCACCAGCACTGATCGCCGTTCTCGCGACGACCGATACTGCCGGCGGATCAGGTCATGGAGTGACGTGCTACGATGGGGAACACCGCGCGTAAGGCATCGATCTTCAACGAGCGGGCGGATAGCTCAGCTGGGAGAGCGCAGCCCTTACAAGGCTGAAGTCGCAGGTTCGATCCCTGCTCCGCCCACCATCGTTCCGACATTGCGGCCGTTTCACGCCCACTTCTCCGGGCTCGCGGGGAGGGCGACAAAAGACCGGAATCGTCGTCGTCGGGTCGCAAACTTCCTCTGTCGTTGACCCTCGCCCTCTTGCGCTTCCGCGTTGTCGTACAACTCGTAACGTCGTGACGCTCAGATGTTCATGCAGAGCGGGAGGCGGATAGACGAGCGCTGGCTGGCGCTCGAGGAGGTCGCGCAACAGACCGCGCTCAGTGAGCCTCGGGGTGATCGGCACGACGGTCGGCACCGACACAATCGGCCCCCCAACTGCCCTCATCCGGTGAAGCGGCGGTTAGTAATACCTCGTTTCGGGTACGCTCAGCCACCACCGGAAGGTGCCGTCGCTGCGAGCCACAACAAACCGCTGCTGCATCTTCAGCTGCCTTGGCCAGAACCGTGTCGAGAACTCGACGGAGAGCGTCATGTCCGCCCGCTCGATCGGAACATTGCGAGTGAACCCCCCGCACGCGATGGTCATGGCCCCTTCGCGGTCCAAGGCCACGGGACCCCGTCCTTGTGTGATGGTGTCATGCCTCTCGACCACGTTGTCTTCGTATCGCACCTCATCGAGGAGACACGTCGCTGTCACACCAAAGAGCGATAAGGCGCCGTCATTCTTGATGTCGAACGGGATCACGCCATTCGCAGGGGACGATGCCCCCGGGGCGATCTTGATCTGCGGATGGGCAACGTAAATTGCGAGCACCAGCCCGAGCACGCCCAGAGCGACGGCGGTCGATCGGTCCATCGGTAAAGCCCGACGCCGTCAAGCTAGCACAGGGAGTCCTCGAAAACCACAATGGGGGTCGCTCTCTTACACGTAATGTCTCGATCCCTGCTCCGCCCACCACCATTCTTCTCGTGATGCCGTTCACCCCCGGTAGGCCAGCGCAGCTTCCAGCACCTGCTGGAGCCGGCTCAGAGTGAAGGGCTTGGCGACGTAGTCGAAGGCGCCCTGCGCCAGGGTGCGGCGCGCGAGCTCGGGATCGTCGTTGCCCGTCACCATGATCACCGGCAAGTGTGGGTTGGTGCGTCGAAGCTGTTGGAGCACGACCTCCCCCCGCATGTCGGGCAACGCCAGGTCCAGCAGCACGGCGTCGGGCTGGAACTCCGCGGCAAGTCGGAGCGCGTCCGGGCCGGTCATGGCGCTCCGTGGGGCATATCCGAGCTCGGCGAGGAGCTCTGCCAGCACCGCAACGATCTGCGGCTCATCGTCGACCACCAGCACGCGCGCTATAGGCATCGAGGCGACTGAGTCGGATCGTACAGTGATAAGCCCGATACCGGTAGTCGGGGAAACCCCGACGCACCCCTCGAGGGTAACGCGGGGTCCGAAGCCTTCCCCGGCCGCCCGCGCCGTGGGGTGCTAGACTCGGCCGTCTCGGGCGGCGGCAGCGCCTCTCGAGTCGTGCCGTCGCATCCCCGGCTCCCGTCCGCGATGGACGACGTTATGACGAAGAGGAGCGCGCATGACTGAGAATCATCGTGTCTGGCTCGTGCGCCACGGGGAGACGGAGTGGAGCAAGAGCGGGCAACACACCGGCCGCACCGACATTCCGCTGACGGCCGAGGGGGTGCGGCAGGGGCGGGCGCTGGGCCGTCATCTCGCCGGGCAGCGGTTCGCGCTCGTGCTGACGAGCCCGCTCGGGCGCGCGCAGGAGACGTGTCGCCTGGCCGGCTTCGCCCAGACCGCCGAGGTGTCCGACGACCTGCTGGAATGGAACTACGGGATCTACGAAGGCCGCACCACCGCGGCCATGCGCATTGAGCAGCCCGGATGGTCGATCTGGACGACCTCGGTGACGAAGGGCGAGAGCGTAGAGCAGGTGGGAGAGCGGGCGCGGCGCGTGATCTCCCGGGTCGACACCGTCGACGGCGACGTCGCGCTGTTCGCCCACGCGCACGTCCTGAGAATCCTGGCCGCGTGCTGGATCGGGCTGCCGCCGAT
>JBKOZA010000021.1:0-8539 GCA_046725675.1 Candidatus Methylomirabilota bacterium | reverse complement strand
CAGGGCGACCAGCGTGAGGGTCCTGGGCACGCCGACGCCGTCGCCGACGAAGCCCCACACGGTCGGCGCCAGCGCCGAGGCGCCGATGGTGAGGCTGTAGTAGAGCGCGTAGGCCCGGGACCGGCGCTCGCTCGAGACGAGGTCGGCCACGGTGCCGTAGAGCACCGACGAGGTCCCGTTGAGCGCGATGCCGAGCGGGACGAGGACGGCCAGGGCCACCGGCAGCGACGCCGCCACCACCGTCAGGATCAGGGCCGTGGTGGCCATCTCGGTGAGCACGACAGTGCGGATGACGCCGAACCGGTCCGCCACCAGCCCGCACACGAACTTGCCGGTGGCGCCGCCGACGAACACCAGCGCGAAGGCCAGCCCGACGCCACCAACGCTCAGGTCCTTGGCCATCAGGATGAACGGCATGAAGGTCAGGAAGCCGGTGCGCGTGGCGTTGTCGACCATGCCGATCGCGCACAGGGCGGAGAAGCCGCGGCCGTCCCGGATGCCCCAGCCCGCCGGGCCCGGGCCGGCGCCGGCGGCGTGCAACTCGGCGTCCCCGGCACCGAGCCGGCTCAGCAACGGCACGATCCCGATCGCCGCGACCACGCCGAGCACGCCATAAGCGGCGCCGGCGACCCGCCAGCCCACCAGGCCGGCCACCACACCGATGGCAGCGGCGACGCCGGCCTTGCCGACGTCACCCGAGAAGTTGTAGGTGCCGAGCGCCGTCCGCCGCCGGCCGCTCTCGAACGCCTTGGAGACGATCGACGACGACAGCGGATGCTGCACGCCGGAGCCGAGACCGGCCGCCAGCAGCAGAATCAGCAGGGACAGGAATCCGCCGGCCCAGCCGGCGGCGATGAACCCGCTCGCCGTGACCAGCGTGCCGGCCGCCAGTAATCTCCGCTCGCCCCAGCGCTCGGCCAGGAACCCCGCGGGCAGCTGGAACGCCGACATCCCGCCGGTGTACGCGGAACGGATGAGGCCGACCTGGGCCAGCGAGAGGCCGAACTCGCGGGCCCACAGTGGCAGGAACACGTAGAGCGTCTCGGAGAAGCCGTCGTGCAGGAAGTGAATGCTGCAGGCCGCTCCCAGCACCGCGCGGGCCCGGCTCTTCATGGTCCGATCCGCCGCGACCCCATGCCGGTCGCCAAGTGCTCTCGGCGCCGTGCGGGCGGCCGTCCCGGCGTTGTCATGGCCGCCAGGATAGCGGCCGCGCGACCCCCAACGGCGCGAATAAATCTCGCAGGATTCATAAGCGGCCCGCCGTCGTCGCCGGCGATCGCCCGCGTGCTCAGCCGATGAGCGCGGCGGCGAGACGGCCGCACGCAGGGCGGTGACCCCGTGCCGATCGTCGTAGAATGAACGGGCGAAGCGGGGAGGACCTGGCGATGACGATCAGCATCACGCGAGTCTACACGCGCACCGGCGACCGCGGGGAGACCTCGCTGGTCGGTGGCCGGCGAGTCCCGAAGGACTCGCCGCGTATCGTGGCCTACGGCGCCGTCGACGAGCTGAATGCCTCCGTCGGGCTCGCCCGCGTGTTCAACGAGGAACGGCTGGCGGCCGGTGGCCCGGACCCCGACCCCCTGCGCCGGCTCGACGAGATCTTGAAGAAGGTCCAGAACCAGCTCTTCGACCTCGGCAGCGAGCTGGCCACGCCGCCCGACGCCGTCTACGAGGGCATGTTCCGCATCGGCGAGGGCGAGGTGACCGAGCTCGAGCACATCATGGACGAGTGCCAGAAGGATCTGGAGCCGCTGAAATCCTTCATCCTGCCCGGCGGCGGCCGCGTGCACGCCTTCCTGCACCAGGCGCGCACGGTCTGCCGCCGCGCCGAGCGGGACCTGCTGGCGCTGTCGCGGGTGGAACCGGTCTCGGAGTGGACACTGCGCTATCTCAACCGTCTCAGCGACCTCTTCTTCGTCCTCGGCCGCTGGGTCGGCAAGCACACCGGCGAGCGGGAATATCTGTGGGAGCGTGGCCTCAGCGCCCACACGCGACGCCGATCGTGAGTGGCTCGTCGTCCCGCGCATTTGACAAGGCTCCGCCTCTGCCCGTATAAGCGCGGTCGTGTCCCCGTCCCGGCCTGTGGTTCTGTCCGTCCGCCATCTCACCGTACGGTTCGGTGGCATCGTCGCCCTCGAGGACGTCAGTTTCGATGTCGCCGAGGGGCAGATCGTCGGCCTCATCGGGCCCAACGGGGCCGGCAAGACGACGCTGTTCAACTGCCTGTCGCGCATCTACACGCCCGACCGCGGCGACATCCGCTTTCGTGAGCGCTCCCTGCTCTCGGTGCCGGCCCACCGCATCGCCGATCTCGGGCTGGGCCGGACCTTCCAGAACCTGGCGCTGTTCCCCACGATGACCGTCCGCCAGAACGTCATGGTCGGCGTACACTGCCGGACGCGCGGCGATTTTCTGTCGAACGCGCTGGCCTTACCCTGGGTGGGCCACGAGGAGCGACGGATGCGCCGGGATGCCGACGAGCTGCTGGCGTTCCTGCGACTGCAGTCGGTGGCGGATCATCCGGCCGCCGGCCTGCCGTACGGCACCCTCAAGCGGGTGGAGCTGGCCCGAGCGCTGGCCGGACGGCCGGCGCTCCTGCTGGCCGACGAGCCCGCCGCCGGTCTCAACCATGAGGAAGTGGGCGCCCTCGGCGCGATCCTGAGATCGATCCGGGACGAGCGCGGGGTGACCATCCTGCTCGTCGAGCACCACATGGGGCTGGTGATGCAGGTCTCCGACCAGGTCGTCGTCCTCGACTTCGGACGCAAGATCGCCGAGGGGCCGCCCGCGGAGATCCAGCGCAATCCCGAGGTGATCCGCGCCTACCTCGGCGCCGCCGACGAGGCCACCGTTCGCTGATGGCTGCGCTGCTGAACGTCCGCAACCTCGAGGCGCGCTATGGCGATACCCGCGTGCTGCGCGGCGTCAGCTTCGAGGTCGCCGAGGGAGGCATCACCACGATTCTCGGCGCCAACGGGGCGGGCAAGACGACCACGCTGCGGGCGGTGTGCGGCATGGTGAAGACGGCGGGAGAGATCGGCTTCGACGGCCGTCGCATCGACGGCCGGGCCACCGAGGACATCGTCCGGCTCGGCGTGGCGCACGTACCCGAGGGCCGCGGGACGTTCGTGCAGCTCACCGTCGAGGAAAACCTGCGCCTGGGGGCCTACGCTCGCCGCGACCCCGGTCACCTGGGCGCCGACATGGAGCGGGTGTGCCGCTACTTCCCGGTGCTGGCCGAGCGCCGGCACCAGATCGCCGGCACGCTGTCGGGCGGCGAGCAGCAGATGCTGGCGGTGGCCCGGGGGCTGATGCTGAGACCTCGGCTCCTGCTGCTGGACGAGCCGTCGCTCGGGCTGGCGCCGCTCGTGGTGCGCGAGATCTTCCGGATCATCCGGACCATCAACCGGGAGGAGCGGGTGAGCGTGCTGCTGGTCGAGCAGAACGCCTCCCTGGCGCTCGCGCTCGCCGATCACGCCTATCTGATGGAGACCGGCACTGTCGTCAGGGGGGGCGCGGCCACCGAGCTCCGCGAGAACGACGCGATCCGCCGGGCCTACCTCGGGTACTGAGGACGCACGCGTGGACACGCTGGTTCAGCAGATCGTGTCGGGACTGGCCACGGGCGGCATCTACGGCAGCGTCGCGCTGGCTCTGGTGATGATCTACCAGGCCACCGAGGTCGTGAACTACGCCCAGGGCGAGATGGCGATGTTCAGCACGTACCTGGCGTGGACGCTGCTGAACGCGGGGGTGCCCTACTGGGTCGCCTTCTTCGCGACACTGGCCATTGCCTTCGTCGGCGGCCTGCTGCTGGAGCGGATCCTCATCCGGCCCGTCGAGAGCGCGCCCGTCCTGACCATCGTCATCGTCTGCATCGGCCTGCTCGTCATCCTCAACAGCGTGGCCGGCTGGATCTACTCCTACATCCAGAAGCCGTTCCCGAGCCCGTTCCCGTCCAGGCCGATCCAGCTCGGCAACATCTACTTTGGCGCTCACGACATCGGCGCGCTCGCGGTGACGCTGGTGGTCCTGGCCGGGCTGTACGTCTTCTTCCGGTTCACCACGCTGGGGCTGGCCATGCGGGCGGCCGCCCAGAACCCGATGTCCAGCCGCCTATGTGGCATCCGGGTCGGCTGGATGCTCGCGATCGGCTGGGGGCTGGCGGCGATGGTGGGGGCGGTGGCGGGGATGATGGTCGCGCCCGTCGTGTTCCTCGACCCCAACATGATGTCCGGGATCCTGATCTACGCGTTCGCCTCGGCCACGCTCGGCGGCTTCACCAGCCCCGGCGGCGCCGTGGCCGGCGGCCTCATCGTCGGCGTGATCGAGAACCTCGTCGGGACCTACGTGAAGTTCATCGGCACCGAGCTCAAGCTGACCGTCGCGCTGGCGCTGATCCTGATCGTCCTGCTGGTGCGGCCCAGCGGCCTGTTCGGCCGGGCCGCCGTGCACCGGGTCTGAATGCTGCCCCGGACGTGGACCCTCGGGATGGCCGCCGTCGCGCTCCTGGCCGCGCTGGTGCTGCCCTTCACCCTCAGCAACTTCCGCCTCTTCCAGTTCTCGCAGGTCTACATCTACGCCATCGCGCTGCTCGGTCTGAACATCCTCACCGGGTTCAACGGCCAGATCTCGCTCGGGCACGGCGCGTTCTACGCCGTGGGCGCCTACACGACGGCCGTCATGATCGACCAGTGGAACGTGCCCTACGGGTGGACCATCCCGGCCGCCGGCGTGATCTGCCTGGTCGCGGGCTTCCTGTTCGGCATCCCGGCGCTGCGCTTGGAAGGCCTCTACCTGGCCCTGGCCACCTTCGCGCTGGCGCTGGCGGTGCCGCAGATCTTGAAGTATTTCGAGCACTGGACGGGTGGCTCCCAGGGCATCGTGCTGAGCAAGCCGAGCGCGCCGTGGGGGCTGCCGATCAACCCGGACCAGTGGCTGTACTTCCTGACGCTCGCCCTGCTGGTCCTGCTGTTCGCGCTCGCCGCCAATCTGCTGCGGGGGCGGACGGGGCGGGCCGTCGTCGCCATCCGGGACAACGCGATCGCCGCCCAGGCGATGGGCGTGAACACCGCGCTCTACAAGTCGCTCACCTTCGGTGTCAGCGCCGCCTACACGGGGGTGGCCGGCGCCCTGAGCGCGGTGACCGTCGCCTACGTGGCGCCCGACAGCTTCGACGTCTTCCGCTCGATCACCTTCCTGGTGGGCATCGTCATCGGGGGCCTGGCGTCGATCTCCGGTGCGATCTTCGGCGCCCTGTTCATCCAGTTCGTGCCGAACTGGGCCCAGGATATCTCCAAGGCGGCGCCGTGGGCGATCTACGGCGTCTTCCTCATCGTCTTCATGTACGCGATGCCCCGCGGCATCGCGGGCTCGCTCCGGCTGGCCGCGGCGCGGTGGCTCCGGCGGCGCGCGGAACCGGTGGAGTCGCCCGCCGGTTCCCGGAGGTAACATTGATCCCACCGCGTCGTCGACCGAGCATTCCACCCGTCAAGGAGGACAGCATGTCGAGAAGAGGGTTCCTGTTGATCCTGGGGCTGGCGTTCGGGCTGGCGCTGACGTCGGCGTCCGCCCGCGCCCAGACGCCCGGTGTCACCGCCACCGAGATCAAGATCGGCAACACCAACCCCTACAGCGGCCCGGCCTCCGCCTACGGGACCATCGGCAAGGCCCTCGGCGCCTACTTCAAGAAGGTCAACGACGAGGGGGGGATCAACGGCCACAAGGTCAACTACATCAGCTACGACGACGCCTACAGCCCGCCCAAGGCCGTCGAGATGGTGCGCAAGTTGGTCGAGCAGGACCAGGTGGCCGCGCTGTTCCAGACGCTCGGCACCCCGACCAACACGGCCATCCACAAGTACGTCAACCAGCAGAAGATTCCGCACCTGTTCGTGGCCACCGGCGCCACCAAGTGGAACGACCCCAAGAACTTCCCGTGGACGATGGGCTGGCAGCCGAACTACCAGACCGAGGGGCGGATCTACGCGGCCTACATCATGAAGAACATTCCCGACGCCAAGATCGGGATCCTCTACCAGAACGACGACTACGGGAAGGACTACCGCAAGGGGCTGCTGGACGGCCTCGGCGAGGCCGCCAAGAAGATGGTCGTGCTCGAGCAGACCTACGAGGTGACCGACCCGACGATCGACTCGCAGATCGTCAACCTCAAGAACAGCGGCGCCAACGTCTTCTTCAACGTCACCATCCCGAAGTTCGCCGTGCAGGCCATCAAGAAGGCGCACGACATCAACTGGAAGCCCACGCACTTCCTGAACAACGTCTCCAGCTCGCTGGCGACCGTCCTCAAGCCGGCCGGACTGGACGCCTCCAAGGGCCTCATCACCGCGCTGTACATGAAGGAGATCACCGACCCCCAGTGGAAGAACGACAAGGGGTTCCTGGACTGGGTCGCGTGGATGAAGAAGTACTACCCTGAGGGTGCGCTCGACGACCAGGCCAACGCGTACGCCTACACGGTGGCCCAGGGCATGACGCTCGTCCTCAAGCAGTGCGGCAACGACTTCAGCCGCGAAAACATCCTGAAGCAGGCGGAGAACCTCAAGAACGTCGAGTTCCCGCTACTGCTGCCCGGGATCAAGGTCAACACGAGCGCGACCGACCACGCGCCCATCGAGCAGGAGCAGCTCGCCAAGTTCGACGGTGAGCGCTGGGTGCTCTTCGGCGAGCTCCTCGAGGCCGTGCGGAAGTAGGTCGCAGCGGTCGGGAGGCGGGCCCGTCCGCCTCCCGACCGCGTCAGCGTCGGCGGCGGCGCGCCGCGGGGGAAGAGCGGTCGCGCTCCGCCGACGCCGACGAGTAAAGAGCGACCGCGAGCGCGCAGACGGCCGCCAGGATGATCAGTTCGAGCGCTTCCTGCAAGGAATCACCGGCCCGCGCGCTCGTGGTCGGCGTGCGGGGCGCCGCGAGACGCTCGGCGAACACCGTCGGCGACCCCGCCAGCGTGGACGGTGGCTCGGTCGTCCCGCCCGAGACCACCGGAGCGGCGTCGCTGGTCGCCGCGCTCAGCGCGAGCAGCGCGACGAGCGCGCCCGCCGCGAGGAACGATCGGCCCGTACGCTCCATAGGTCATCCCCGGCCCCCCTGAGAATGCGCAGCCAGGTCAACGAAGGAGCATCTTCGGTGCCAGACCGGAGCGTAGGACCGCCGGGCGGAATATCAATCCGTTACACGGTGGTCGCCCGGTCGTGCGGCCAGGTGGCCGCGAACTGATCACGCAAACAACGACGGGCGTCGATCAGTTCTTGCGCCCGCGGGGGGACGAGAAGATCGATCAGGCGGAGCGTCGGCCCCGGTCCGCGCGTGCCAGGAACTGCAGCGCCGCCCGGTTCCATGCCTCGGGCTGATCCCGGTTGGCAAAGTGACTGGCGGGCGATAGCACGACCAGCTTCGAGCCGCGGATCTTCCGGTTGATGACCTTCATCGGCGATAGCGACGGATCGCGGTCGCCACCGATGAGCAGGACCGGCACCCTGATCCTCGGCAGCTCGGCGGTGATGTGGTCCATCGCCAGCAGCGCGCGCAGCGCGTTGGCGTACCCGATCGGGGTGAGGCGCCGGTACTCCTCGTAGAACTCGGCCCGCGCCCCCGGGTCGATGCGTAGCCGCTCGACCAGGTTGGGGTTGGCCCGCATCGCGAATTCCGCCATCGCGTCCATGCCCTGCTCCAGCGTGATCTTGATCGACTGGGCGCGCAGGACCAGGTTGTCCACCGAGAGCGGCAGCCCGCTGGCCGACGACGAGTTGGTGATGAGCAACGAGCGGACCCGCCCGGGAAAGCGCAGGGTGAAGCGGGTGGCGATGCCGGCGCCGAGGCTGAGGCCGCCGACGTGCGCGCGCCGGATGCGCAGGTGGTCGAGGACGTCCCTGAGGTCCAGGACCCACCGGGCGAACGACACCCGCGCGGGATCCTCGGGACTGTCCGAGCGCGCGTGCCCGCGCGGCTCCCACAGGATGAGCCGGTGCGCGGCCGACAGCGCCGGCACATTGACGTCCCACATGTCGGTGTTGCCGCCGATCCCGTAGGCGAGCACCAGGGGCGTGCCGGTCCGGCCGTGCTCCTCGTAGTAGAGCTTGATGCCGTCGCTGGCCTTCACGTAGGGCATGGCGGTTGGCTCCTTCGCCGATCCCGTCGGCCGCCCCGGATGATAGCAGAGGCTTCTCGCGACCCCGGGCGCGCTGCCCGGCGCGGCCTTGACACGACCGGCCTGATTCAGTATTTTTTAACTGGCCTTCACCCAGAATTAACTCCAGCCCGGTGGGGCAATCGATGAAGACGCGCGTCAACCTGACCGTGAACGGCGAGAGTCGCGAGGTCCTCGTCCCCGTGCACAAGACCCTGCTCGAGGTGCTCCGCGAGGATCTCGGGCTCATCGGCACCAAGCACGGCTGCGAGCTGGGGGAGTGCGGCACCTGCACCGTACTCGTGGACGGCGCGCCGGTGCTGTCCTGCCTGGCGCTGCCGGCTGAGCTGGAAGGCACGGCCATCACCACGGTGGAGGGCCTGGCGCGGGGCG
>JBKOZA010000020.1:0-1382 GCA_046725675.1 Candidatus Methylomirabilota bacterium | reverse complement strand
GCCGGGCTCGTACCTGGCTTCGCCTTCCGCATGTCGTGGGCGTATCGGCTCATCGCGACGCCGGTGATCGGCGAAGCGCTGGCCCTGTGCGGGCGCGCGCCGGTGTTCAAGGCGGCCGTCGCGCGCTGCTTCCACGTGCCGCGACAGGCCGACGTCGATTACCTCATCGAGCACGACTACCGCATCCGGACCGGACCCGAAGCGCGCGCGGCCTGGCTGGCGACGGCCCGCCACATCCGGACGGACTTCGTCGAACACCGGGTCGACTACCGACGCGCGATCGCCACGCTCGACCTGCCGGTGCTGCTCGTCCACGGCCGGCAGGACCCCGCCGTCTCCTCGCAGCACGCCACCGAGGCGGCCGCCGGCTTCCCGCGAGCGGTCGTGCGGTGGGTCGACGACTGCGGCCACTTTCCCCACCTCGAGCACGCGCAGACCGTGAACGGGTGGCTGGCCGAGTTCGTGGTCGGTCGTCCGGCGCCGCGCTGATGAGCGAGATCAGCCCGCACGAGCTGAAGGCGCGCCTGGACGGGCACGAGGCCCCGCTGCTGCTCGACGTGCGGCAGGACTGGGAGACGCAGATCTGCCGGCTGCCGAACGCCGTGCACATCCCTATCGAGGAGCTGGAGGTCCGGGTCGACGAGCTGGACCCCGGGGATCCGATCGTCGTCTATTGCCACCAGGGTGTGCGCAGCGCCGCCGTCGCCGAGTATCTTCGATCGATCGGCTTCCGGGACGTGAAGAACCTGTCGGGTGGTCTGGATCTCTGGGCGCGCACGATCGACCCTTCGATGCGCCGCTACTGATGGCCGAAGCCGCCATCCGCGTCGAGCGGCGGGGTGGCGTCGTCCGGTGCACGCTCGACCGTCCCCCGCTGAACCTCCTGGAGCCGGGTCTCATCGGCTCGCTTCACGCCACGTTCGAGACCCTGGCCGCCGATCCCACCGTGCGTCTCGCCGTCGTCACCGGCGCCGGCCGCGCGTTCAGCGGGGGCATGGACGTGCGCGTGCTGCGTGACCTCGACGCCGGCACCGCCACCGCGCTCATCTCCGCGTTGCACGACGCCATCGAGGCCGTGCACAAGGCGCCGTTCCCGGTTCTCGCGGCCGTCAACGGGCACGCGCTCGGCGCCGGCTTCGAGCTGGCCCTGGCCTGCGACCTGCGCCTCGCCGCCGCCGAGGCGACCTTCGGTCTGCCCGAGGTGCGCGTCGGAGTCCCCTCGGTGATCCAGGCTGCGCTGTTGCCGGCGCTGGTCGGCCCCGGCCGCGCGGCCGAGCTGCTGCTGACCGGCAGCAGCATCGGCGCCGAGCAGGCGCTGGCGTGGGGCCTCGTCAACCGTGTCGTCGAGCGCGCCGGGTTCGAGGCGGCCGTCGAGACGATGA
>JBKOZA010000019.1:0-3732 GCA_046725675.1 Candidatus Methylomirabilota bacterium | reverse complement strand
GGTGAGTCGAGTCGCCGATCGCGCGCTCGCCGGGGCCTGCGCTCGCAACGGCGACGACGGCTCGCCATCAATGTGGCGCTGCGGGGAGCATCGTGCGCGGCCTGACCCGGCGCGACCGGCCTGCGCGCGGATCGCCGCGATGGGGGGCCGACGGGGATGCGGGCGCGCGATCTAGAGCGCGGCGGGGACGAACATGAGGGAGCGCAGGAGCGGGGCCCCCTGCTCTTCGAGCCAGACGCGGGTCGAGGTGTAGCCGAAGCGGAGGGCGGCACGGCTGGCCGCGAAGCCCATCGACGGGCCGAATAGCAAGTTCGTGTCCTGCGAGGGTTGCAGCAGGTGAAACTTCGTGCGGGGGTACTTTACCGCCATCGACGCCATGCCGAGCTGCAGCAGGTTCTGGCTGTAGATGCGGCCGGCCTGCTCCATGATCGTGTACACGCCGCGGGCGCGCATGGACGCGCCGTCGGCCGGACGGTTGGGCACCAGCGGGTTCACCACGAAGACCACGTCGGCGCCGGCCTCGGCGGCGAGGTCGGCGTGTCCGCAGAAGCCCACGCCGCCGTCGACGTAATCGCGCCCGTCGATCGAGTAGGGATCGAAGAAGCCGGGAATCGCCGAGGAGGCGGCCACGGCGTCGCTGATCGGCACCGAGGCGAGCGGGCCGGTCCCGAACACGACCCGTTCGGCGGTGTTCAGGTCGACCGCGGGGATCAGCAGCGTCCGGGGCAAGGCGCCGAAGGTGTTGCCGGCTCCTCGCGAGGCGAGGCCCTGGCGCATGAACCGCTCGAGCGCCGCCAGGGTGAAGAAGCCCGCCGGCAACTCGCGCTCGGCCCGCGCCAGCACGTCGGGCAGGCACCGCCCGCCGCGTAGCACGTGCTTGCCGATCGCCCACACGAACCGGCCGAACCTCGTACAGGCGATGCGGAAGGCCTCGCCGGCGAAGAGCGCCCCGCGGCGGAAGTTGAGCGGATCGTCCAGGTCCTGGTCGAGGATGTGGTAGATCTCGCTGGCCCGGATGCCGCTGGCCAGCAGCGAGGCGACCACGGAGCCCGCGCTGCAGCCGACGTAGATGTCGAAGCCGGCGCCGTTGCCGTTGAGCCGTTCTTCGAGGGCCGTCATCGCCCCGACCTCGTACATGCCGCCGATGACGCCCCCACCCGCCAGCGCCAAGGCGTACCGTGGGCGGGACCGAGGCAGCGGCCGCCGCCTCCACCGTCCCAGCGCCCGATGTACGAATTGCATGACATCCATACTGAGCAAGTAGCTTGCCATAGATCTGGTGCCCCGCAACCCCGCGTGACTACTGATTGTCGACGCCTGCTGTGTGTGAAACAGGCAAAGCGGCTGACAAGTTTCTCGTCGGGGTGGTTCCTCCCTTGGGAGGTCTCTGGCTGGCTCCTGGTCGCAAGCCCCGCGGAAACGGGCTCCCAGGAGCCTGCCGGTCGTCAGCGGGCCTGCAGGAAGTCGAAGTCGCAGCCGTGGTCGGCCTGCAGGACGTGCTCGGCGTAGAGCCGACGATAGCCGCGAACCGGCGTGGAGACGGTGGGAGCGCCGGCCGCGCGCCGCGCGAGGTCGGCAGGATCCACGAGCAGGTCGAGCCGGCGCTCCTTCACCGACAGGCGAATGCGATCGCCGTGACGGACGTGGGCGAGCGGCCCGCCGACGGCGGCCTCCGGCGTGACATGGAGCACGATCGTGCCGAAGGCCGTGCCGCTCATCCGCGCATCGGAGATTCGCACCATGTCGGTCACGCCGGCGCGCGACAGCTTGGTGGGGATCGGCAGGTAGCCTGCCTCCGGCATCCCCGGCGCTCCTCGGGGGCCCGCGTTCTTGAGGACGAGAAAATCGGTGCGCGTCACGTCGAGGGTCGGCTCGTCGATCCGGGCGGCGAGGTCCTCCAGCGAGTCGAACACCACCGCGCGGCCTTCGGTCTCGAACAGTCGCGAGTCGGCGGCCGAGCGCTTGAGGATGGCGCCGCCCGGCGCCAGCGAGCCGAACAGCGCGACCAGACCGCCCACCGGCTGGAAGGGCTCGCGCGCGCTGCGGATCACCGCCCGATCCACCCAGCCGTCGGCGGCATCGAGCCGCGCCCCCAGCGTCTCACCGGTCACGGTGTGACAGTCCAGGTGCAGCCGCTCCCGCAGCTCGCGCAGGACGGCGCCGAGGCCCCCCGCGGCGAAGAAGTCTTCCATGTAGTGCTGCCCGGAGGGCTTCAGATCCACCAGCACCGGCGTGTCGTCGCTGAGGCGATTGAGCTCGGCCAGCGAGATCGGCACCCCGACGCGGCCCGCGACCGCGGTGAGGTGGATGAGCGCGTTCGTGGAGCCACCGACGGCCAGCAGCACCCTCAGCGCGTTCTCGAAGGCCTTCGGCGTCAGGATCTGCGCGGGCGTCACGCGCGAGCGCGCGAGCGCAACGGCGGCCTCGCCGGTGGCCTCGGCCGCGCGCAGGCGATCGGCGTGCACCGCCGGGATGGCGGCGGTGCCCGGCAGGGCCAGGCCGAGCGTCTCGGCCAGGCACGCCATCGTGCTCGCGGTCCCCATCACCGCGCAGGTGCCGGCCGTCGTCGCCAGGTTGCCCTCGATGCCCTCGATCTCGTCCTTCGTGAGCTGTCCCGCCCGGTACTTTGCCCAGAAGCGGCGGCAGTCAGTGCAGGCGCCCAGGCGCTCGCCGTGATGGCGGCCGGCCATCATCGGTCCGGCGACCAGCTGGATCGCGGGGACGCCGGCCGAGGCCGCGCCCATGAGCTGGGCCGGCACGGTCTTGTCGCAGCCGCCGATCAGCACGACGGCGTCCATCGGCTGCGCGCGCACCATCTCCTCGACGTCCATCGACATGAGGTTGCGATAGAGCATGCTCGTCGGCTCCAGGAAGACCTCGCCCAGCGAGATCGTCGGGAAGTCGACCGGCAGCCCGCCGGCCGCCAGCACGCCGCGCCGCACCGCCTCGAGCAGCTCGGGGAAGTGTCGGTGGCAGTTGTTGAAGCCGCTCGCCGAGTTGGCCAGGCCGACGACGGGCCGGGCGAGCGCGGCGGCCGAGTAGCCCATCGAGCGCGCGAACGAGCGGCGCAGATAGAGGGCGAAGTCGCGATCGCCGTAGTTGGTGAGACCGCGGGCCAGGCCGGTGGACATGGCCGGCACCGTACTATCGGTGCCGGCGGGAATCAACCGCGGGGACGGTCAGCGCCGGCAGCACGTGCCGGCCGAACAACTCTACGGTCCTTATCGGATCCGCGGCCAGGCTGACGGTGAACATCAGGCTAGTCGCGCCGGCGGCGAGCGCCGCCCGCGCCTGCTCGGCGCAGTCGTCGGGCGTGCCCGCCACCGCCAGTCGGGCGCGCAGGTAGTCGAACAGGCCCAGTCGTCGCACGAGCCCGGAATCCATCTCGCGCCGCCGCGTCGTGTACTGGCGCCGCAGCTCGAGCACGGCCGCAACCAGCTCCGGCGGCACGCCGCGCTCGGCCGGCGCCGGGCCCAGCACGTAGGCGGCGACGAAGCCGAGGATGTTGCCGAGCTGTCCGAGCGCGGTCTCCCGGCGCTCGCTCACGTCGAGGCAGGCGATGAACCAGGTGTCGAGCGGCGCTCCCGCGCGCCCGGCCTGAGCGGCGCCGTCGGCCAGGAGCGCGCGCGCCCGCGACGTCTCCGCGGCCCCGAGTCCGTAGTTGACGAACGCCCCGTCCGCCGCCGCGCCCGCCGCGCGCAGCGCACCCGGCCCCGATGCCGCCGCGTACAC
>JBKOZA010000018.1:0-2125 GCA_046725675.1 Candidatus Methylomirabilota bacterium | reverse complement strand
GTCTCCGGCGGCTTCCTGACGTTCGTCCCCCTGGCGTACCAGACGGGGACGACGAAGCTGGTGCCCCGCCAGACGCCGCCGGCCGACAGCCTGCGCACGATCGCGGTCGCGCGCCTGCTCCTCGACAACTTCCCGCACGTCGAGGCGTACTGGGTGGTGCTCGGCGAGGAGACGGCCTCGATCGCGCTGCACTTCGGCGCCGACGACGTCAACGGCACCCTGGAGGACGAGCGCATCCAGCACCTGTCGGGGGCCCAGACGCCGGCCGGGCTGGCTCGCGAGCAACTGTTCCGGATGATCCGCGACGCCGGCAAGATCCCCGTCGAGCGGGACGCCTTGTACAACGTCGTTCACGTCTACAACTGACCGTGCTCGACCGGATCCGCGACAAGGCGCTCCACGGCAAGCGGCTGGACCGCGAGGAGGGGCGCTACCTCCTGGGCGAGGCCCCGCTCCTCGATGTCGGCGCCCTCGCCAGCGAGGTGCGCTTCGCCCGGCTGCCCGAGCGCGTGGTGACGTTCGTCATCGACACCAACCCCAATTACACCAACGTCTGCGTCACCGACTGTCAGTTCTGCGCGTTCTATCGCAAGCCAGGTGACAGGGAGGCGTGGACGCTCACGGTCGACGAGGTGCTGACGAAGATCGAGTCCGCTGCCGCCCGGGGCGCCACCACCGTGCTCCTGCAGGGCGGCCACAACCCGGCCCTGCCGCTCGACTACTACCTGACGCTGGTCCGGGAGACACGGCGCCGCTTCCCGCAGGTCACCCCGCACTTCTTCACCGCCTCCGAGATCCGCACGATGGCCGAGGTGACCGGCATCACCTTCGAGGACGTGCTCGATCGGCTGTGGGAGGCCGGCCAGCGCACGATTCCCGGTGGCGGGGCCGAGGTCCTGTCCGAGCGCGTGCGCCGTCGCATCGAGCCCAAGAAGGGCGGACCGGAGGCGTGGCTGTCGGTGCACCGGGCCGCCCATCGCCGGGGGTTCAAGTCGACGGCGACGATGATGTACGGCCACGTCGAGCAGGTGGACGACCTGCTCGATCACCTCGACGCCATCCGCGAGCTCCAGGACGAGCACGGCGGGTTCACCGCCTTCGTCCCCTGGTCGTTCAAGCCCGGCAACACGCTGCTGGAGAAGTGGATCAAGCATTACAAGGGCCCGAACGCGTATCTCCGGATGCTGGCCGTCGCCCGGCTCTATCTGGACAACTTCCCCCACGTGCAGGCCTCGTGGTTCTCCGAGGGCAAGCAGGCTGGCCAGGTGGCGCTGCACTTCGGCGCCGACGACTGGGGCGGCACCCTGTTCGAGGAGAACGTCCACAAGGCCGCCGCCTACGTGAACACCGTCAGCGTCGAGGAGATCGTGACGCTGATCCGCGAGGCCGGCTTCACCCCCGCCCAGCGCACGACGGAGTACGAGATCCTCCAGCGGTACTGAGCCGCCCTCAGATCGGGTCGATGGGGGGCACCGCGGCGATGAGCCCGCGGCGATGGGCCAGGGTGAAGAGCGTGTCGATCGCCGCCCGTCCATCGGCGCCGAGGGCCAGCGTGAAGTCGTTGACGTACATCAGCACGAACCGCCGGCAGGTCTCCTTGTCGATGCCCCGCCCGTACCGCATCGCGTACTCCAGCGCCTCGTCGACGTTGGCGTGCGCCCACGCGATCGAGTCGCGCAGCCCCTGTGACAGCGCGCGATGCAGGTCCTCGCCCAGGTCGCGGCGCATCACGTTCACGCCCAGCGGCAACGGCAGCCCCGTCTCTCGCTGCCAGGCCTCGCCGAGGTCGAGTACCTTCGTAAGCCCCAGCTGCTGGTGGGTGATCTGGCCCTCGTGAATCAGCAACCCCAGGTCGGCCTGGCCCTCCAGCACCGCCTGGGGAATCTTGTCGAAGGCCACCTCGATCACCGGCGGGTCGCCGACGTAGAGCCGCAGCAGGAGCGCCGCGGTCGTGTGCTTGCCCGGGATCGCGACGACACGCTGTTCGAGCTCGGCGGCGGGAACGGGCTGGCGCGCGACCAGGATGGGCCCGTACCCCTTCCCCATCGAGGCCCCCGGATCCATCATCCGATACTGGTCGGCGATCAGAATGTACGTCGCGAACGAGACCGCCGTGACCTCCAGC
>JBKOZA010000017.1:0-4004 GCA_046725675.1 Candidatus Methylomirabilota bacterium | reverse complement strand
GTGCCACCTCCTGCGCCAGATCGATCGCCACGCCGCGCGACTGCCCCGTGGTCTTGTCCTTCGTGGCGAGGATGAAGTTCCCGTAGTTGATCGCCGCGCGGAGCTTCCCGGTCGGGGCGAGGTCGGCGCGGACGGCGGGCGAAATCTCAGTCACGGCGACGCGCGAGCTCAGGCGAGATGGCTGGTGGCTCCTTCAGCGCCGGCTGGTCGGCAGCTGGTCGAAGGGCGCCTCGCGGTCGACCCGGACGTCCTGCGGCAGACCCAACACGCGCTCGGCGATGATGTTCTTGAGGATCTCGTCGGTGCCGGCGGCGATGCGGCTGCCCGGCGAGGACAGCAGCGACTCCTGGAAGGCTGCCCGCATCGGCGCCCAGTCCTTGTCGGTGACCACGCCGCCCATGTCCAGCAGGTCGAGCGCGAACGAGGCGATGTCCTGCGCCTTGGGCGCGTTGACGAGCTTGCCGATCGAGTTCTCGGGGCCGGGCGTGTCGCCGCGGCTGAGCGCGGTCATCGTGCGGAAGCGCGACCAGCGCACGCCCTGGGTGCGCACGTAGTAGTCGGCCAGCCGCTCGCGGACGGCGGCGTTGGCGATGGCCGGCCCGTCCTCCAGCTCGACCGTCCGCGCCAGCGCGAACAGCTCCTCGAAGTCCGGGCCCCGCAGCTCGCCGGAGGTCAGGCGCTCGTTCATGAGCGTGGTGATGGCCACGCCCCAGCCCTGGCCGACGGCGCCCAGCCGCTGGCTGTCGGGGATGCGGACGTCGGTCAGGTACACCTCGTTGAAGTGCGACTGCCCGGAGATCTGCTTGATCCGCCGCGTCTCGATCCCCGGCGACTTCATCGAGAGGAAGAAGAACGTCAGGCCCTTGTGCTTGGGCGCCTTGGGATCACTGCGGGTGACGAGGATGGCGTGATCGGCCCAGTGCGCCCCCGAGGTCCAGATCTTTTGGCCGTTGACGACCCACGAGTCGCCGTCGCGCGCGGCCCGCGTGCGCAGCCCGGCCAGATCGGAGCCGGCGCCGGGCTCGGAGAAGAGCTGGCACCACACCTCGTCGCCCCGCAGCGCGGGCGGCGCGTAGCGACGCCGCTGCTCCTCGGCACCGTAGGCGAACAGCGTCGGCATGCACATGCCGAGGCCGATCTCGAAATAGCCGCGAGGGACGAGGTACCGCACCTCTTCCTGGGCGAGGATCACCTGGAAGATCGCCGGCGCCTCGCGGCCGCCGTACGCCTTGGGCCAGTGCAGCCCGGCCAGCCCGGCGTCGGCCCGCTTGCGCTGGAAGTCCTTGGCCCGCTCGAGCCCCTCGCGGTCGGGGTAGCGGCTCTGCCACGTCTCGAAGGCGCCGCGCTTGGGCTCGGCGTGGCGCTCGAGGAACGCGCGCGCCTCGTTGCGAAACCCTGCTTCCTCGGGTGTGTCGGTGAAGTCCATGGCCTCGTCCTCAGCCGGCGCGCGCCTCGAGGCGCGTGATCAGGAGGTCCTTCCAGCGGCGCGCGCTGCCGAGCCCGAGCCCGGTCAGCTTCGCCCGCCGGTAGTGCAGATGGCAGTCGAACTCCCAGGTGAACCCCATGCCGCCGTGCGTCTGGATGTTCTCCTTGGCGGCGTGGAAGTAGGCCTCGGTGGCGCTGATGCGCGCGGCGGCGGCCGCCACCGCCAGCTCGTCGGCGTCGGTCGAGAGCGCCCAGGCCGCGTAGTACGCGTTGGAGCGCGCCAGCTCGACGCCGACGTACATGTCCACGAGCTTGTGCTTGATGGCCTGGAACGAGGCGATGGGCCGTCCAAAGGCGAAGCGCCCCATCGCGTACTCGCGCGCCATGTCGAGCGCGGCCTGGGCGCCGCCCACCTGCTCGAAGGCGACCAGCACCGCCGCCCGGTCGAGCACGCGCTCCAGCAGCGCCACGCCGGCGCCAGGCGCGCCGAGAGGCTCGGCCGCCGCGCCGTCGAAGGACAGGCGTCCGTGCGAGCGCGTAGGGTCCACGGTGGACAGCGGCGTGCGGGTGACGCCGGGGCCGGCCAGATCGACGAGGACGAGCGAGAGGTCGGCCGCGCCGTCGGCGCGGGCGGCGACGATCGCGACGTCCGCCACGTCGCCGTCGGCGACGGGCGCCTTCGTGCCGCTGATCCGGCCGCCCGCCGCGCGGGTCTTCACCGCCGGCGGCGTCGGCGCACCGGCGCCCTCGGCCAGCGCCAGGCAGCCCACGACCTCGCCGCTCGCGATGCGCGGCAGCCACTTCCGCTTCTGCGCCTCGCTGCCGGCCAGAAGAAGCGCCTCGGCCACGAGGTACACGGTCGACGAGAACGGAATGGGCGCGACGCTGCGTCCCAGCTCCTCGGCGATCACGCAGAGCTCCAGGTAACCGAAGCCGGCGCCGCCATACGTGTCAGGAATGGCCGTGCCCGTCCAGCCCATCTCGGCGACGCCGCGCCACAGCTCACGGTCGTAAGGCTCGTCGGTGTCGAGGATGCGTCGCACGCGGACGGAGGACGCGTGCTCGGCAAGGAACTTGCGCGCCTGGTCGCGCAGCGCCTTCTGGTCGGGCGAGAAGTCGAAGTTCACGGCCGCCTCCGCGTCAAGAGACTGCCCGATACCCTACCACGCCCGAGTGATATCTTGTGGGCCCGGGGCCGGTGTGCGTCGACGCCGCACCTCGGCACCGAAGGAGGACGCTCGTGCGCAGACGCCGGGCCGTGTCGCTGGGAGTGCTCGCGATCGCGGTGTTGCTGGGACCCGCGCCCTGGGCGCGATCTCAGCAGCCCCCGGCCCGGGAGATCACGAAGCTGGCCGGGGAGGTTTATCGATTCCGCAACGCCAACCACTACTCCGTCTTCGCGGTGACGCCGGCCGGCGTGGTCGCGACCGATCCCATCAACGCGGACGCGGCGCGGTGGCTCAAGGCGGAGATCGCCCAGCGGTTCAACCAGCCGGTCCGGTACCTCGTCTACAGCCACGACCACGCCGATCACATCGCAGGCGGTGAGGTCTTCGCCGACACCGCGATGGTCGTGGCCCACGACAACGCGAAGGCGACCATCGTCGGGGAGCGTCGCCCGACGGCGGTCCCCCAGGTGACCTTCTCCGATCGGCTGACGCTGGAACTGGGCGGCACGGTGCTGGAGCTGGTGTACGTGGGCAAGAACCACTCGGACAACTCGATCGTCATGCGCTTCCCGCGCGAGCGCCTCCTGTTCGCCGTGGACTTCATCCCGGTCAATTCGTACGCGTTCCGCGACTTCCCGGACGCCTACATGCCCGAGTGGATCGAGTCGCTGCGGCGGGTGGAGGCGATGGACTTCGACGTCCTGGTGCCGGGCCACGGGCCTCTCGGCACTCGGGCCAACGTCACGATGTTCCGGGAGTATCTGCAAGATCTGCGATCCGAGGTCATCCGCTACGCGCGCGAAGGGAAGTCGGTCGACGAGATGAAGCAGCTCGTCACGCTGCCGAAGTACGCCGCCTGGGGGCCGAAGGAGTGGTTCCCGCTGAACATCGAGGGCATGTACCGACTCGTGCAGGCCAACCGGCGCGGCAACTGACGGGAGGATCGGGCATGGCGGTCGCGGGCATCTTCCACACCGGCATCACCGTGAGCGACCTCGACCGGTCGATCGCCTTCTATCGCGATTGCCTGGGGCTGGAGCTGGTCAGCCGGTGGGAGTCGAGCCAGCCGTATCTTCGGACGGTGGTCGGCTTCCCCGACGCCGAGCTGCAGATCGCGCTGCTCCGGGTGCCGGCCATGGCGACCGGCGTCTCCGGACACCACATCGAGCTGCTGGAGTACCGCACGCCCCGCGGACAGCGGGGCGACGCCCGGACCTGCAACCCCGGCAACGCACACGTGGCCTTCGTCGTCGAGGACCTCGACCGGGTCTACGCGGAGCTCTCGGCGCGCGGCGTGCGCTTCAAGTCGGCGCCCGTGGAGGTCACACACGGCCGCAACGCGGGCGCCAAGGCAGTCTACCTGCTCGATCCCGACGACGTCACGCTGGAGTTCATCCAGCCCGCCAGACG
>JBKOZA010000016.1:0-2176 GCA_046725675.1 Candidatus Methylomirabilota bacterium | reverse complement strand
GCGCAGTACCTGCGCGTGCTGGCGGCCGAGCTGCAGCGCATCGCCTCGCACTGCCTGTGGCTCGGCACCTGGTGCATGGACATGGGCGGCGCGCTCGGCGGCGGCGCCACCGTGTTCCTCTACACCATCCGCGAACGCGAGCTGGTCCTCGACCTGTTCGAGGCGCTCACCGGCGCCCGCCTGCTCTACGGCTTTCACCAGGTCGGCGGCGTGCGGTACGACCTGCCGGCCGGCTGGACCGCGCAGTGCCGGCAGACGGTGGCCCTCATCGAGCGGCGGATCGACGAGTACGAGGCGATGCTCGAGGACAACGCGTTCTTCCTGGTCCGCACGCAGGGCGTCGGCGTCATCTCGCGCGAGCTCGCCCTCGACGTCGGCGTCTGCGGCCCGCTCGCCCGCGGCTCCGGGGTGCGTTACGACGTCCGCCGCGCCGAGCCGTATTCCTCGTACCAGGACTTCGACGTGCGGGTGCCGGTAGAGACGGCCGGTGATTGCTACGCGCGCTACCGGGTGCGGATGGCCGAGTTCCGGGAGTCGATCCGGCTCGTCCGGGCCGCGCTGGACGGGCTGCCCGAGGGGCCCATCTCCTCGCGCCCGGGCGTGAAGTCGGTAGGCCAGGTCCGCATCCCCAAGGGCGAGGGATACACGCGGATCGAGGGCGCCCGCGGCGAGATCGGCTGCTACCTGGTCGCCGACGGCGGAGCCAAGCCCTACCGCCTCAAGTGGCGCGGCGCTTCCTTCTCGAACCTGTCGATCCTCCCCCACATCATCCCCGGCCACAAGGTCGCCGACGTCGTCGCCATCATGGGCTCC
Source organism: Candidatus Methylomirabilota bacterium (assembly GCA_046725675.1). Classification (GTDB taxonomy): domain Bacteria; phylum Methylomirabilota; class Methylomirabilia; order Rokubacteriales; family CSP1-6; genus AR5. The sequence goes on along the minus strand of JBKOZA010000016.1, from coordinate 1,363 downwards.
GTCGATCCCGTCTTCGGCGAGGTCGACCGCTGATGTCGCTCGTGCGGCGTGGTGCCGTCGGGGGTCGGACGCTGGCTCGTGTCTCGCGGCCGCGCCTGCATGGCTCGCCTGTCGCCGTAACTCGCTCCGGGCCCGGCTCGCTCGGTCCCCCCATCCCCCAGAGGGGGCTCGGCTGGTGGCCAGGAGAGGCGAGGGCGGCTCGCTCGCCGAGCCCTGCGCTCGAACGGCGACAACGGCTCGCCATGATGGCGCGGCCGCGAGACACGAGCCAGCGCCCGACCCCCGGCGGCACCACGCCGCACGACGGGAATTAGTCATGTCGCCGCTGCTGCAGCAGGCGATCGTGGGGTTCGTCGTGCTGAACGTCGTCATCGGGCTGGTGACGTACGTGACGCTGCTCGAGCGGAAGTTCGCGGCGCGGATGCAGTCGCGGATCGGGCCCTACTACGTGGGCTGGCCGCACGGCTGGCTGCAGCCGATCGCCGACGCGATCAAGCTGATGATGAAGGAGGACGTCGTTCCCGCGCGGGCCGACCGCTGGGTCTACAACCTGGCGCCGATCGCGTTCCTGATCCCGTGCATCCTCATCTTCGCCACCATCCCGTTCGCGCCCGGGCTGGGGGTGGCCGACCTCACCATCGGCGTCCTGTTCTTCCTGGCGGTGTCGTCGCTGGAGATCGTCGGCCTGTTCATGGGCGGCTGGGGCTCCAACAACAAGTACGCCCTGCTCAGCGCCATGCGGGCGGTGAACCAGATCATCTCCTACGACCTGCCGTTCATCTTCGCCGCGCTGGTGCCGGTGGTGCTGGCCGGCTCCCTGCAGCTCTCGGTCATCGTCGAGGCCCAGCGCGGGTTCCCCGGCTGGTACGTCGCCTATCCGCTGCTCGGCCAGCTGGCGTTCGTCGCGTTCCTGATCGCCACGCTGGCCGCCGAGAACCGGGTGCCGTTCGACATCCTGGAAGCGGAGTCGGAGCTGGTGGCCGGCTTCCGCGTCGAGTACAGCGGGATGAAGTTCGCGCTGATCCAGCTCGCCGAGTACGCGCACATGATCGGCACCTCGTTCCTGGGCGCGCTGCTGTTCCTGGGCGGCTGGCTGGGGCCGGGTCCGGCGTGGCTGGGACCGGTGTGGTTCCTGCTCAAGGCGGTGGCGGTGTTCCTGGTCGTGACCTGGGTGCGCTGGTCGTTCGTGCGGATCCGGGTGGACCAGATCCTGGCGATCTCCTGGAAGCTGCTCCTGCCGTTCACGGTCCTCCTGCTGATGGCCACCGCGCTGTGGGTCGCCCTGCAAGGTCCGCGTGGCGTCTGACGGCTCGTTCTGGACCGAGACCGGTCAGCTGGTGCGCGCGGTCGGGCGCGCGCTGGG
>JBKOZA010000015.1:0-14439 GCA_046725675.1 Candidatus Methylomirabilota bacterium | reverse complement strand
CCGGACTGGTGGCCTGCGGTGCGGGAGTGCCTGGTCGGGCCGAGGGCGACGACGCCGGCGGAGCCGGCTGGACCGGGGGACGGGCAGGCGGTGGCTCGGGCACGGGCGCGCGCTGTACGAGTGGCGCGCCGGTCGGGGCCTCCGAGGTTGCCTCGCTCGAGCCAGCCGCCGCCGGCGGCGGCAGAGGCTCACGCTGCGCTTCGACGATCGGTCGTTCGAGCCGATCGCCAGGACGGATCACCAGCGCCACGGTGAACAGCGCCATGCCGAGGACCACCAGCAGGATGAAGCTGACGACCAGCGTCCCCCGGGGTCGCGCCTGATGCGACGCCGATCTCACCGGCGGCGCCGCGGTCGCTGGCACCACGGGATGTGCGGGCCGACCCTCGCGACCGTCGTAGATACCCAGGGCCTCGTCGGGTGACAGGCCCATGGCCTGGCAGTAGGCGCGAATGAAGCCGCGAATGAACACCGGGGCGGGCAACTCGGAGAACGCGTCGTTCTCCAGGGCGATCAGGTAGCGCGGAGCCACGCGAGTCAGACGGGCGACCTCGTCGAGCGACACGCCTCGACGCGTTCGGAGCTCCCGGAGGTAGGCGCCGACGGACGCCATGACCGTCGCCATCGAGTCTAGCCTATCGGGCGACCACGGGTCACGCGGACGCTACGGCGGCGACGGCGGCGGCCAGATTGACCGACACGAGCTTGGAGAGGCCGGGCTCCTCCATGGTGACGCCGTACAGGATGTCGGCCGCCTCCATCGTCTTGCGGTTGTGGGTGATGACCAGGAACTGCGTCTGGCTCGTCAGCTCCCGCAGAACCCGCAAGAAGCGGTGGATGTTGGCGTCGTCGAGCGGCGCGTCGACCTCGTCCAGCACGCAGAACGGGCTGGGCCGGAAGTAGAAGATCGCGAAGAGCAGGGCCAGGCCGGTCAGGGCCCGCTCGCCGCCCGACATCAGCGACACCGCCTGCAGCCGCTTGCCGCGCGGCTGCGCCATCAGCTCCACGCCGGTGTCGAGCGCATCGCCGCCCTCCTCCGCCTCCACCAGCCGCAGCTCCGCCCGTCCCCCCTCGAACAGACGCGCGAAGATCCGTCCGAAGTGACCGTTGACCTCCTCGAAGGCCTGGGCGAACCGCTCCTGGGCCGTGCGCGTCATGCCGCGCAGCGCCCGCTCGAGGTCCCTGATCGACGCGGTGAGGTCATCGTGCTGCGTCCTCAGGAACGTCAGCCGCTCGTCGAGCTCCCGGTACTCCTCGTCGGCGACCAGGTTGACGGGCCCGATCGCCTCCAGCCGACCGTCCAGCTCGGCCACCCGCTCGCGCACGGCGACCAGATCCCGCTCGGGATCGTGGCGGTCCAGCAACGCCGCGGCCTGGACGCCGTACGTCCGATAGGCCTCCTGGGCCAGCTCCTCGCGCCGGACGCGGCCCTCGGTCGCCTTCAGCTCGATCGCGTGAGTAGCGCCCACGAGACGGTTCAGCTCGGCCTGCACCGTCCGGGTTTCGTCCTCGACGTCACGCAGCTCGTCGACGAGCCGCTGATGGCTCTCGCCGGCCCGGCGCGCCTCGTCCTCGCTGCGGTCGCGCTCGGCCGCCACCTCCCGGGCCGCGGCATCGGTTCGCTCGCGCTCGGCCGTCAGCCAGCCGCGCCGCTCGGCGAGCTGAGCCTGCCGCTGACGGCCCTGATCGATGCGCGAGGTGAAGTCCGCCTCCATCTCGTCCAGGCGCCCGAGCTCGCGTCGCAGGGCCTCGCTTCGCTCGGCGATGCCGGCCAGCTCCACTCGAGCGGCGGTGAGCCGCGCGACGAGCGCCGTGTCGGCCTCCTGCGCCGCCTCGATCGCCGCCCGCACCGTGGCCATCGTCGTCTCGTGGCGCGCCTCGGCGGTGGCTGCCGCCTCGACGTGCTGATGCAGGCGCTCGAGCAACACCTCGGTGTCGGCCGCCTCCCCAGCGACCTGGCGGCTCTCGGCGCCGATGGTCTCGACGTGACGGTGCACGCGCTCGTGCTCACGGACCGCCTGCTCTAGGTCCTTCTCACTGGCCAGACGGTCGGTCTGCCGCGTCTGCACCGACTGCTCGAGCCCACCGAGCCGGGCGCGCAGCGTCGCCACCTCGCCGCCCAGCGCGGCCACGGTCGCCTGCTCGCCAACCACCGTCTCGGCGAGTCGCCGCACCTCGTCCTCCAGCTCGCGCAGCTGCCGCTTGCGGGTCAGCAGGGACTGCGGCAGCGTGGCCCCCTCCGAGCCGCCGCGCAACCGTCCGGTTGGAGACAGGACCTCGCCCGCCGGCGTCACGTACGTCGCCACCACTCCGTTGCGCCGCCAGAGCGCCTCGGCCTGGTCCAGGTGCTCGACGACCGCCACCTCGCCCAGCAGGTCGTGTACGAGACGGGGGGCGCGGGCGGTGACGTGATCGACGACCCATCGCAGTCCGGCGGGCGGCGATGGACGGGCCGACGTGTCGTGCAGCTTCTCCAGCGGCAAGAATGTCGCCGAGCCGCTCCCGCGCTCACGCAGCCACGCCACCGCCGCCCGCGCGTGCTCGAACCGCTCCACCACCACCCACTGCAGCCGCTCGCCCAGCACGGCCTCCACGACACGCTCCAGGCCCGGCTCGACCTCGAGCAGGTCGGCGACCGTTCCCACGACGCCGTCGAGCGCGGCAGCGCCACCATCGGCGAACACCGCGCGCACGCCGGCGCCGTAGCCCTCGCGCGCGACCTCGAGTTCGCGGACGGCGTCGCGGCTGGAGCTGCGCGCGGCCAGGTCCAGACGGGCCTGGGCCAGGCGGGCCTCCGCCTCGGCCAGGCGGCCCTCCCGATCGGCCAGCGCCTGGGTCAGCCGCTCGCGCTCGGCCACGAGCGAGGTGAGCTCGGTCACGGCGAGATCGTGCACGGACTCCAGCGCCGCGCGCTGCTCGGTGAGACGCGCGGCCTCGGCCTCCGCCTCACTCAGCTCGAGCGCCAGCCGCTCGCCGCGCCGGCCGAGCTGGACCTGGCGCTCGCGCAGCTCACCGGCCTGGCGCATCAGATCAACCCGCTCGGCCGCCACTCGCACCTGCTCGAGGCGCAACGCCTCCAGCCGATCGCGCTCAGCCGTCAGCGCCGTCCGCTGACGCTCGACGTCCGCCTCGAGCGCCTGGATCGTGGCCGCGCGCTCGACCCCGAGGCGCTCGTCCTCGACCAGCGCAGTCGTCGCCGCCTGCCGCTCGCCGACGATCGCGTCCAGGCGCTCGGCGGCGACGCGCACGTCCTCCTCGAGACGCGCCGCCTCGGCGCCCAGCTCGTGCAGCTGCACGCCCATCTGCTCGCGTCGCTCCAGCAGTCGCTCCAGCTCCCCCTGGATCTTCTGGACCGACTGCCGGAGGTCGGCCAGCCGGTGCTCGCTGGTCTGCAAGATCTCGCGCTGCCGTCCCTCGCGGGCGGCCAGGGCGCTCTGGCGCGCCCGCACGCCTTGCTCGGCATCGCGCAGCGCCGTCAGCTCCTGCGCCAGCGCCTCGGCTTGCGCGGTGAGCCCGGCGAAGTCCGCCGCCGCCAGGGCCAGCGCCAGCTCACGCCGCTCGCTCTGCAGTGCCTTGTACTGCTGCGCCTTCTTGGCCTGGCGCTCGAGCGAGCCGAGCTGTCGCCGCACCTCGTCCATCACGTCGCGGACGCGGACGAGGTTCTGGCGGGCGCCGTCGAGCTTGCCCTGGGTCTCGTTGCGCTGCTGCTTGTAGCGCGCGATGCCGGCCGCCTCCTCGATGAACACGCGCCGCTCGTGGGGCTTGGCGGTCAGGACGTGATTGAGCTTGTCCTGGTCCATCACCGAGTACGCCCGGGGATTCGCTCCGGTGCCCGCGAACAGGTCGAGGATGTCCCGCAGCCGGGTCGGCTGCTTGTTCAGCAGGTACTCGCTCTCACCCGTGCGGTACAACCGCCGGGCGACGGCGACCTCGCTCCAGGGGACGGACAGCGTGCCATCGTTCGAGAAGGTCAGCTCGACCTCGGCCAGACCGATCGGCTTGCGGGACCCGGTGCCGTGGAAGATCAGATCCTCCATGCGCTGACCCCGCAGCGACTTGGCACTCTGCTCGCCGAGCGCCCACCGCACGGATTCGGAGATGTTGCTCTTGCCGCACCCGTTGGGGCCCACGATGCCGGTGATACCGGGCAGGACCTTGACGACGGTTTTCTCGGGGAACGACTTGAAGCCGTGGAGCGTGATGGCCTCTAGGCGCATGGGCGATTTTGGCACGGACTTTCCCCAGGACCAAAATTAAAAGCACCAGCCGTGGGGGGACCTACCGGGTCCAGCCCCAGATGTCGATGCTGCGGGGCTCCAGGCCGAGATTGAATGGATCAGCCAGCGCCGCCGCAGTCCCTCCCGCTGCATGCCGACCTTCTCGAGGAGGCTGGTCGATGCCGGTCAGGCGGCGACGCAGGACGGTGCGCGTGCGCTCGATCGACTCGTGAGGTTGCCACGTCAGGTCGCGCGCTCCGCCGGCCTCAGGGCCGGACGTGACGCGCCCCGACGGTCATTTCTTGAAGAGGTCGCCGAACGAGCGACGCGCGTCGACGGGGCGCGTGGTTCCCGTCGATGTGTCGCGCTCGACGGTGACCATCAGCGAGTACAGCGCGCACTCGTTCGGCGCCTTCTTGTCGGCGATGCGCTCCGGCACGTCCTGCGTGCACTCGAAGCGACGGGCGGGGTCGAAGTGAGCGCACTGCCGACACGCGTGCAGCCCGCTCCGGCAGTGAGGACAGTGGGTGAGCGAGTCGGCCGTGATCGGCAGCACCGAGCCGCATCCGGCGCACCGCGACGTCGCACGGCTCTTGAGGATGCCGAAGGTACCGCCCGGCCGAGGCGGCTCGCGGCGGTCCTGATTGCCGGCGCCGCCGCCCCCGCCGCCGCGATAGCCTTGCTGCCGGTACTTGCGGTCGCTCATCCCTGCTGCAGGTAGTGGCACTTCTTGTACTTCTTGCCCGATCCGCAATAACAGGGGTCGTTGCGGCCGATCTTCTCGCCGGTCGGCGATCTCGGCGCCGAACGCGGCGTGGCCGGTGGCGCCGGCGCACCCGCCGGGCGCTCGCCCGGCACCTCGCCGCGCGTCTCGTGCGTCCGCGCCCACGCCGTCATCGCCGGCAACTCCATCGGCGCGTCCCGGACGACCTGGACCTTGAAGAGCCGCTCGATCACGGCCGCCTTGACCCGTTCCACCATGTCCTGGAAGAGATCGAAGGCCTCCTTCTTGTACTCGGTCAGCGGATCGCGCTGGCCGTAGCCGCGCAGGCCGATGCCTTCTTTCAGGTGATCGATCGACAGCAGGTGGTCCTTCCACTGCGTGTCGATCACGATCAGCATCTCGTGACGCTCGAGCGCGCGCATCAGGTCGGGACCCAGCTCGCGCTCGCGCTGGGCGTACCGCGCGGTGACGGTCTCGGTGACCAGCTCGTCGAGCGCGGAGCGCGAGGCCAGGTCCTCGTAGCGGCCCGCGGGAATTCGCACGTCGAACTGGCGGTACAGCGTCTCGCCCAGCCCGGCCAGATCCCAGTCCTCGACGTGGGCGCTCTCGGGAGCGAAGCCGTCGAGCGTGCCGGTGACCAGGTCTTCCATCCACTCGGCCACGGTCTCCGCCTGGCTGGCGCCCTCCAGGATTTGCCGGCGCATGCCGTAGATGATCTCGCGCTGCTTGTTCATCACGTCGTCGTACTCGAGCAGGTGCTTGCGGATCTCGAAGTTGTGGGTCTCCACCCGTTTCTGGGCGGTGGCGATGGCGCGAGTGACGAGCCGGTGCTCGATCGGCTCCCCCTCCTCCATGCCGAGGCGGTCCATGATGCCCTGGATGCGCTGGGAGCCGAAGATCCGCAGCAGATCGTCCTCCAGCGACAGGTAGAAGCGCGAGGAGCCGGGGTCGCCCTGACGCCCCGACCGCCCGCGCAGCTGGTTGTCGATGCGGCGCGACTCGTGCCGCTCGGTGCCGACGATGTGGAGCCCGCCGCGCTCCACCACGCGCTGGTGCTCGGGTTCGGTGATGCGGCGCGCCTCCTCCAGCGCCGCGGCCCGGGCCTCGGGTAAGGCGGTGGCGGGATCGAGGCCCTTCTTGCGGAGGATCTCCTTGGACAGGAAGTCAGGGTTGCCGCCGAGCAGGATGTCGGTGCCGCGGCCGGCCATGTTGGTGGCGATGGTGACGGAGGCCTCGCGGCCGGCCTGGGCCACGATCTCGGCCTCGCGCTCGTGGTACTTGGCGTTGAGCACCTCGTGCCGGATGCCGCGCTTCTTGAGCAGCGCCGACAGCCGCTCGGACTTCTCGATCGAGACGGTGCCGACCAGGATCGGCTGGCCCTTGGCGTTGCGCTCGCGGATGTCGTCGACGACCGCGTTGAACTTCTCGCGTTCGGTCTTGTAGACGACGTCGGGGTTGTTGAGCCGGATCAGCGTCCGGTTGGTGGGGATGACGGTGACGTCCAGCTTGTAGATCTTGGCGAACTCTTCCGCCTCGGTCTCGGCGGTGCCGGTCATGCCGGCCAGCTTGGCGTACATCCGGAAGTAGTTCTGGAACGTGATGGTCGCCAGCGTCTGGTTCTCGCGCTCGATCCGCACGCTCTCCTTGGCCTCGACCGCCTGGTGCAGCCCGTCCGACCACCGGCGGCCCGGCATGAGCCGGCCGGTGAATTCGTCGACGATGATCACCTCGCCGTCCTTGACCATGTAGTCGACGTCCCGGCGGAACAGCGCGTGGGCGCGCAGTCCCTGCTGGATGTGGTGCAGGGAGTTGATGTGCAGGGGGTCGTACAGGTTGTCGATGCCGAGCAGCCGCTCGCAGGAGGCGATCCCCTCCTCGGTGAGCGAGACCGTGCGGGCCTTCTCGTCCACGATGAAGTCGCCGGCCTTCTGCTCCTCGACCTCCGAGAGCTTGCCCTCGACGATCGTGGCGGCCCGCTTCAGCTTGGGAATGATGCGATCGATCTTGTAGTACAGCTCGGTGGATTCCTCGGCGGGCCCCGAGATGATCAGCGGCGTGCGCGCCTCGTCGATCAGGATCGAGTCGACCTCGTCCACGATGGCGTAGTTGAGCTCCCGCTGGACGAGCTCGTCGAGCGAGAAGCGCATGTTGTCGCGCAGGTAGTCGAAGCCGAACTCGTTGTTGGTGCCGTAGGTGATGTCGGCCAGGTAGGCCTCGCGTCGGCCGATCGGCCTGAGCGCGGTCATCCGCACGTCCGGCGTGACGTAGGCGGGGTCGTACTGGAACGACGCCTCGTGCTGGATCACGCCCACGCTGAGCCCGAGTGCCTGGTAGACCGGCCCCATCCACTGGGCGTCGCGCTTGGCCAGGTAGTCGTTGACGGTGACGATGTGCACGCCCTTGCCCGACAGCGCGTTGAGATAGGCCGGCAGCGTGGCCACCAGCGTCTTGCCCTCGCCGGTGGCCATCTCGGCGATCGTTCCCTCGTGCAGGACCATGCCGCCGATGAGCTGTACATCGAAATGCCGCATGCCCAGCCGGCGGCGGGCCGCCTCCCGGCAGACCGCGAACGCCTCCGGGAGCAGGTCGTCGAGGTCCTCGCCGTCGGCGACGCGCTTGCGGAACTCGTCGGTCTTGGCGGCGAGACCGCTGTCGTCCAGCCCCTGCAGCTCGGGCTCGAGCGCGTTGATCTGGGCGACGGCGGGCTGCATCCGCTTCACGTCACGCTCGTGCTTGGTGCCGAAGACCTTGCGCAGAATCGCGGCAATCATGCTCGGGCCTCCATTATACAGGCCGCGTGCGACGGGCTGCCGTCGTCGAGTCGCGGCCGGCGCCGAGCAGATCGCGCGCGTGCTCGCGGGCCGCCCCCGTCGTGGTCGCGCCCCCGAGCATGCGGGCGATCTCCTCGACGCGGGCGTCGCCGGCCAGCGTCGCGACCGCCATCCGTGTGCGCCCCCCGCGCACGCTCTTGCTCACGCGCACGTGGTGGGCGGCCCGGGCGGCGATCGGCGCCAGGTGGGTGACGCACAGCACCTGACGGTCGTCGGCGGCATGACCCAGCGTCTGGGCCACGACCGAGGCCACCCGGCCGCCGATGCCGGCGTCCACCTCGTCGAAGACGAGCGTGGGCACCCGATCGGCCCGGGCCAGAGTCGCCTTCAACGCGAGCATCGTTCGCGACAGCTCGCCGCCCGAGGCCACGCGGGTGAGGGCCTTCACCTCCTCACCGGGATTGGTCGACAGTCGCAGCTCCACACGGTCGGCGCCCCGCGGTCCCGTCTCCGCTGCCGGCTCCAGCGCCACCTCGAACTCTGCCCGCTCCATGCCGAGCGCGCGCAGCGCCGCCTGCACCTGGCCGGCCAGCCGGGTCGCCGCCGCCCGCCGTCGGGCCGACAGCGCACCGGCGGCTGCCGTCAGCTCGGCCTCGAGCTCGGCGAGGACGCGCTCCTGTCCGGCCACCAGCTCCTCGTGGCGCTCCAGGCGATCGAGCTCCCGCACCGCTTCGTCGCGGAAGCGCAGCATCGCCTCCTCGCCGTCGCCGTACTTCCGCTTCAATCGCGTCAGCGCTTCCAGCCGCTCCTGGATGGCATCCAGGCGACCCGGCTCGACCAGGATCCTGTCGCGCAGACGGCGCAGGGCGCCTACCGCCTCCTCGATCTGGATCCGCGCGCTCTCGATCGGCTCGCCGGGCGCGCCGAGGGCCGGGTCGAGTCGCGCGAGGTCGTGCAGAACGCGGGCCGCCCGGGCGAGGCGCTCGGTCGCCGACTGCGGCGCGTCGTCGAGCAGTGCCAGGGTCTCGGTCAACCCCGCCGTGAAGCGCTCGGCGTGCTGCAGGCGCCGCAGCTCCGTCCGCAGCTCCTCTTCCTCACCCACGCGCAGCCGGGCGGCGTCGAGCTCGGTGACCTGGAACCGCAGCAGGTCCTCGCGCTGCGCCCGGTCGCGAGCCGCCGCGCGCGTCTGCTCGGCCTCCTCGCGCGCTGCCCGGTGCTTGGCGTGGAGCGCCGCCACGCGCGCGCACGCGTCCTCGTCGCCGGCGAACCGGTCGAGCAACTCGAGCTGGCGGACCGGCTCCAGCAGTCGCTGATGCTCGTGCTGGCCGTGCACCTCCACGAGCAGGTCGCCGATCCGCTCGAGCAGGCCGACGGTCACCGGCGAGTCGTTCACGAAGGCCCGATGACGACCCGAGCGCGCCAGCTCGCGCCGGACCACGACCTCGGCGTTGTCGTCGGCACGGAGCCCCGCCTCCTCCAGCACGGCGGCGACCGGACCGGTGATCGCCAGCACGGCCTCCACCGTCGCGGTGTCCGCATCGGCCCGGATGACGTCACTCTGGGCCCGGGCGCCGGTGACGAGCAGGATCGCGTCGACCAGGATGGACTTCCCGGCGCCGGTCTCGCCGGTGAGCACGTTGAGACCGGGCGCGAAGGGGACGACGACCGATTCGACGACGGCGAAGTTCCTGAGCCGAAGCTCCCGCAGCATCGCCCCGATGCTAGGTCACGCGGCGGGCGCGCTCAAGGCGTATCCGCGAAGAGACGCTCGCTACCGCTCGCCCCACTTGAGCTTGGTGCGGAGCACGGAGAAGAAGTCCTTCTGCTCGAAGCGCACCAGGCGGATGCGCGCGCGGGCCTTCTGCACCTCGACGACGTCGTGCTCACGCAGGGGCACGCCGACCTGACCGTCCATCGTCAGCATGACGTCCTGATCGACGCGCAGCCGGACGTCGATGCGCTGGGCGGCCGGCAGCACGATCGGCCGGTTGCTCAGCGTGTGGGGCGCGATCGGCGTCAGCACCACCGCGTCCATGGTCGGAAACAGGATAGGCCCGCCGGCCGACAGGTTGTACGCGGTGGATCCGGTCGGTGTCGAGACGATGAGGCCGTCGGCACGGTAGGCCGTAGCGTGGCGGCCGTCGACCGACACGGCCAGGTCGATGATGCGGCTCATCGCCGATTTGGTGATCACGACGTCGTTGAGCGCGATGTACTCGCCGATCGTCTGCGCGCCCCGGACGAGGCGGGCGCCCAGCATCATGCGCTCCTCGACGGCCATGTGGTTCGCGAGCCAACCCTCCAGCGCGGGCAGCATCTCGTCGAGCGTCGTCGCGGTGAGGAAACCGAGGCCGCCCAGGTTGACACCCAGGATCGGGACGCCGAGGTCGCCGACGGCGCGCGCCATCGACAGGAGCGTGCCGTCGCCGCCGAGCACGACCAGCGCGTCCACGAGAGCCGGCAGGTCCGCCTTCAGCGCGGAGGCCGCCGAGGCCGTCGGCGCCAGGGCCGCAGTCTCCTTTTCGAGCACCACGGTCAGCCCCCGCGCCGTCAGCCAGTCCAGCAGCGTGAGGACCACCCGCTGGGCTTCGCCGGCGTCGGGCTTGGCGACCAGCCCGACGCGGGTCACGCAAGCGCCTCCACGACGGTGCGCTCGATGAGCCCCTCGAGGTTGGCGGCCGTCCGGCCCTGGGCCGAGAGGTGTAGGAAGAACTCGCGGTTGCCCTTGGGGCCGCGCAACGGCGAGGCGGTGACGCTGAGGACGTGCCACCCCCGCAGCACCGCGTAGCGGGCGAGCCGCTGGACGGCCGCGCGATGCTGGGCCGGATCGCGCACGACGCCTCCCTTACCCACGTGCTGGCGACCGACCTCGAACTGCGGCTTCACGAGCGCGACGATCTCGCTGCGGGGCGCCAGCACCCCGAACACGGCGGGCAGGATCTTCTCCAGGGAGATGAACGACACGTCGATCACCGCCAGGGAGGGCTGCTCGTCGAACACCCGGGGATCGAGGACACGGGCGTTCGTCTGCTCCATCACCACCACCCGAGGGTCCTTGCGCAGCTTCACGTCGAGCTGGGCCGTCCCCACGTCGACCGCGTAGACGCGGGACGCCCCACGCTGGAGCAGACAGTCGGTGAAGCCGCCGGTCGAGGAGCCGACGTCGATGCACACCCGGCCCTTGGCGACCACCGTGAAGTGCTGCAGCGCGTGGACGAGCTTCTCGCCCCCCCGGCTCACGAAGGGGGAGCGCCCGCGCAACTCGATGTCGGCGTCGGTGGTGACCAGCGCTCCCGCCTTGTCCACCCGCTGGCCGTCGATGAGCACTTCACCGGCCAGGATGAGCCGGGTGGCCTTCTCGCGGCTCTCGACGAGCCCCTTGTCCACCAGCAACCGGTCGAGGCGCACCCGCGAGGCCATGCCGCTGATTATAGGCGACGGGTTTGACGGGGTCGGAACAGAAACAGCAGCAGCATCCCGGCCAGGAATCCGCCGATGTGAGCGAACCACGCGACGCCTCCGGTTTCCCCGCGCCCCATGGCCTGGGCGCTGAATGTGATGTAGCCGTTCAGGAGCTGCAGGACGATCCAGAAACCCAGCACGATGAGCGCCGGCACGTGAACGAATCGGATGAAGAAGCCGAACGTCAGCAGCGTGAGGATCGTCGCGTGCGGGAAGAGCAACAGATAGGCGCCGAGAACCCCCGAGACGGCGCCGCTGGCGCCGATCATGGGGACCGTCGAGCCCGGGCTGACGATGGTCTGGCCGACCGCCGCCGCCACGCCCGACGTCAGGTAGAAGACCAGGAACCGTGTGTGACCGAGCGTGTCCTCGACGCTGTCCCCGAAGATCCACAGGTACAGCATGTTGCCGCCAACGTGCAGGAGACCGCCGTGCAAGAACATCGAGGTGACGATGGTCACCCACGGATGCGGAAAGTCGTCGGCGATCCTCGGCGCGCCGGGGCACGACTGGGTGAGCCGACAGGGAATGACGCCGAACTCGGACACGAGCGCCTCGGCGGCCCCGGCATCGGGTCCGCGCGAGTCGATGCCGAGCGACAGCTGGTAGAGAAACGCCAGCACGTTGAGCCCGATGAGCCCGACCGTCACGAACGGCAACGATCGGCTCGGCACGTCGTCCTTGAGCGGAATCATCGCGGTCCGGCCTTGGACGGTTGCAGGACCACGACGGTGGGCCGCACGAGGTACTGGCCGGCCACGCGGGCGACGTCGGCCGCCGTCACCGCCTCCACCGCGCGCGCGTACCGTTCGGGGAAGTCCCAGCCGGTGCCGGTGACCTCGAAGAACGCCAGGTACCAGGCGTGGCGGGCGTTCGTGCGGCGATCCATCGCCAGGTTGCCCAGCAGGTAGGCCTTGGCCCGGGCCAGCTCGCGCTCGGTTACCTGCTCGCCCCGGATGCGCTCGATCTCCGCCAGCACCCCCGCCTCGGCGGCCTCGGCGCTCGACGGCGCCGTCCCCATGTAGGTGACGAAGAACGAGGGCCCGGTGCGGAACGTGGTGAGCACGCCCACCGAGTACGCGAGCCCGCGCCGGTCGCGGAGCTCGGTGAACAGGCGGCCGGCCATCCCGCCGCCGAGCACGGTGGCCAGGACGCGAAGGGGCGGGTAGTCCGGGTGCGTCAGGGGTGGCGTCAGGTAGCCGACGAGGACCTGCGCCTGCTGCACGGGCCGCTCCACCACCCGGCGCTCAGCTGCGGGCGTGGCCGTACCGAGGGCCGACGCCGCCGGGGTCGAGGCCCGGGCGGGCAGGCGGAACAGCCGCTCGGCCGCGCGCACCACGCGATCGGCTGACACGTGGCCGCTCACCGCCAGCACCATGCGATCGGGCCGGTAGATCGAGGCGTAGTGCGCCTGTAACGCGGCGCGGTCGATGCGCGCCACGCTCTCGCGGCGGCCCGCGCTCGGCCACGCGTAGGAATGCGCGCCGTACAGGTCCTCCAGCAGGGAGTCGAAGGCGCGCTGGAAGGGTGTGTCTCCGCGCGTCTGCAGGGCGCTCTGGATGAGGCGCCGCTCGCGCTCCACCTCCTCGTCCGGCAGGGTCGGGTGCAGCGCGACCTCGGCGATCAGGCCGAGCAGCCGCTCCCAGTTTCGCGCCAACGCCGTCCCCCGAACTTCACCGTACTCGACGTCACCGGAAGCGTCGAGCGAGCCCCCGAGGTCCTCGATGGCCTCGTTGAGCTGCACGCCGTTGTAGCGCTTGGTTCCGCGCACCATCACGCGGTGCAGGAAGTTCGTGATGCCCGCCGTATCGGCCGTCTCGAACAGCGAGCCCGCGCGCACCTGCAGGGACGCGGCCATGACGCCCACTGCTTCGTCCGGCCGCACGATCACGGTCAACCCGTTGGGCAGCACCCGCTTCACGATCGGCGGCGCCGGGGCCGCCGCCTGGGCGACGCCCACCGTCGTCAGCAGCGCCAGCGCGAGGACAAGGTGCATCATGGCCGCGGCGGTACCAGCGTCACCCGCGCGTATCGCTCCACGTCGAGGTATCGGCGGGCCACGGCCTGCACCTGCGCGGCGGACACGGACCGGAGACGATCGACGTACTTGAGCTCCTCTTCGAGGCGCCAGGTCGTCTCGGCCTGACCGTAGGCTCGCGCGCGCCCTTCGGCCGTCTCGATGGAGAACTCGTGCTGGACCTCGGCCGCGGTGATGGCACGCTTGAGCTCGGCTGCGGTCACGCCTCCGTCGCGCACGCGGACGATCTCGTTGAGAATCTCGGACTCGGCCCGGGCGAGACGTTCGGGCTCGAGCTGGGCCGTGATCATCACCAGGCCGCCGGCCTCCATCGAGCTCAGGCTGCTGCCGATCACGCTGACGAGCCCCTGGCGCTCGCGGAGCGAGGCCACCAGGCGCGAGGTCTTGGTGCGCCCGAGGATCGACATGAGCAGGTCGAGCGCAGGAGTGTCGGCGTGATCCAGCCGTGGCGCCAGCCAGGCCAGGCCGAGGTGGGCCTCGCTACCGGGACGAGCCGCCTCGACACGCACGCTGCGGGGGGCCGGCGGCGGTGGCGGCGGCAGGCGCCGCTCGCCGCTGCGCGGTAGCGCGCCCAGCGTGGCGCGGGCGACACGGAGAATCTCCTCGGGGTTCACCGCGCCCACGACGACGAGCGCGAACATCTCGGGCACGTAGTGACGCCGGTAGAACGCCACCAGCGTCTCACGGCTCAGCGCGCTGATCAGCTCGGGGCGACCGATCACCGGCCGGCCGTAGGGATGGGTCTCGTACGCGGAGGCGAAGAGCTGGCGCACGAGGAACCGACGCGGGCTGTCGTCGTTCAGGCGCATCTCTTCGAGCACGACTTGCTTTTCTGCTTCCAGCAGACCCGCCTCCAGGCTCGCATTGACACCGACGTCTACCAGCATCTCGATTGCCGACGGCGCCTGCCGGGCCGGGAGTACGGTGTGATAGAAGGTGTAGTCCCAAGAGGTCCCAGCGTTGATGCGCCCGCCGACGCCCTCGACGTCGCGCTCGATGAAGCCGGGTGGGCGCGTGGACGTGCCCTTGAAGAGCATGTGCTCGAGATAATGCGCCAGCCCGAGCTCGCTCGCAGCTTCGTCACGGCCTCCAGCCCGGACCCAGAGCTGGACGGCGACGACGTCGCTCGCGCGATGCTCCTGGATGATCACCGGAATCCCGTTGGGCAGGATGTGACGCGTCGGGGCGGAGGTCGTCGCGGTCGGGCGAAGTGAGGACTGGGGGACG
>JBKOZA010000014.1:0-1676 GCA_046725675.1 Candidatus Methylomirabilota bacterium | reverse complement strand
GTCGGGAAGATGCGCTTGTCCATGAGGCGGCGGTCCAGGTGCACCTCCATGTTGCCGGTGCCCTTGAACTCCTCGAAGATCACGTCGTCCATCCGGCTGCCGGTGTCCACGATGGCCGTGGCCATGATGGTCAGGGAGCCGCCCTCTTCGATGTTTCGGGCCGTCGCGAAGAACCGCCGGGGCCGCTGCAGGGCGTTGGCGTCGAGACCGCCCGACAGCACCTTGCCGGAAGACGGGATGACGGCGTTGTGGGCCCGGGCGAAGCGGGTGAGCGAGTCGAGCAGGATGACGACGTCGCGCTTGTGCTCGACCAGGCGCTTGGCCTTCTCGATCACCATGTCGGCCACCTGGATGTGACGCTGCGGCGGCTCGTCGAACGTGGACGACACCACCTCGCCCTTCACCGAGCGCTGCATGTCGGTGACCTCTTCCGGCCGCTCGTCGATGAGCAGGACGATGAGGTAGACCTCGGGGTGGTTGGCCGCGATCGCGTGCGCGATCGACTGCAGCATCATGGTCTTGCCGGTGCGGGGCGCCGCCACGATCATGCCCCGCTGGCCCTTGCCGATCGGAGAGAGCAGGTCCATCACCCGCGTGGTCAGGTTCTCGGCCTCGTGCTCCAGGCGCAGCCGCTCCATCGGGTAGAGCGGCGTGAGGTTGTCGAAGAAGATCTTCTCGCGCGACTGGTCGGGCGTCTCGAAGTTGATCGACTCGACCTTGAGCAGCGCGAAGTAACGCTCGGTGTCCTTGGGCGGCCGCACCTGGCCGGAGATGGTGTCGCCGGTGCGCAGGTCGAAGCGGCGGATCTGCGAGGGCGAGACATAGATGTCGTCGGGGCCCGGCAGGTAGTTGTAGTCGGGGGCCCGGAGGAAGCCGAAGCCGTCCGGCAGCACCTCCAGCACGCCCTCGGCGTAGATGAGCCCATCCTTCTCGGCCTGCGCCTGGAGGATCTTGAAGATGAGCTCCTGCTTGCGGAGTCCCCCGTAGTTCTGGACGTTGAGGTCCCGCGCGATCCCGTTGAGGTCGGAGATCGCCTTTTCCTTCAGCTCGGACAGGTTCATGCCGTTGGCGGGCGTCGTCGAGGCGTTCTCGGGGGCGTTGGGTTGCTGTCCTCGTTCTCGGCGGGTCATTCGGGAGCTCCGGGCGCGGCGCGTGAGGGCCGCATCGAGGGTTGTGTTGCTGTTTGCGTAGAGTTTCTACGAGGTTGGAGCGGCGGCGTCAGGGAACATCCTCCCATCCTGCACGGCGTCTGTCAACGCTTTTCACAGCCGGACCTCGATGATGGCGCGCTGCTTGATTTCCTTCAGCCAGACGTCGAGCCGGCTCTCGTATTGCTGCCTGAATAGGATGTCCCGGATCTGCTGGCGGATGCTGGCCGCCTGCAGACTGTCCTTGGACTCCAGCCGGAACAGGTGGTAGCCCAGGGGGGACTTGACCGGCCGGGAGATCTGGCCAGTGCCCAGAGCCAGCAGCTCGACCTCCACGTCCGGGGCCAGCTCGCCCCGCTTGAGGGTGCCGAGGTCGCCCCCGTCCTTGGCCGTGGCGTCCCGGGAATGCTGCTTGGCCAGCTCCGTGAAGTCGGCGCCGTCCTGGAGCTGAGTCCGCAGCATCTCGGCCTTGATCCTGGCCGATTCCCAGCCCACGTCGGAATCGGCCTCGGGGGTGATCAGGATGTG
>JBKOZA010000013.1:0-3094 GCA_046725675.1 Candidatus Methylomirabilota bacterium | reverse complement strand
TGGAGCGGCTGCAGCGAGCGACCCCCGCGTTCTTCGCGGTGGACGAGGCCCACTGCATCAGCCAGTGGGGCCACGACTTCCGTCCGGAGTACCGGCAGCTGCGCGCGCTGCGGACGGCATTTCCCGCGGTCGCCGTGCACGGCTACACGGCGACGGCGACGCCGCAGGTCCGTGGCGACATCGTCGCCGAGCTAGGGCTCGAGAACCCCACCGTGCTCGTCGGCTCCTTCGACCGTCCCAACCTCATCTACCGCGTGAGGCCTCGCACCGATCGACTGGCCCAGGTCGTCGCCGCCATCCAGCGGCACCGCGGCCAGGCGGGCATCGTGTACTGCATCCGCCGCAGCGAGGTCGAGGAGCTGGCGGCCGCGCTGGTGCGGCGCGGCTTTCGGGCCCTGCGCTACCACGCGGGGCTGACCGACGACGAGCGACGCGCCAACCAGGACGCGTTCGTGAACGAGCGGGTGGACATCGTCGTGGCGACCGTCGCCTTCGGCATGGGCATCGATCGCTCCAACGTCCGCTACGTCATTCACACCGGCATGCCGAAGTCGCTGGAGCACTACCAGCAGGAGGCGGGGCGAGCCGGGCGCGACGGGCTCGAGGCCGAGTGCCTGTTGCTGATGAGCGGTGGCGACTACGGCCTCTGGAAGTCGGTGATCGCGCCCGACGGCGCCGAACCCCCGCCCGGCGCCCTGCGCAAGCTCGGGGAGATGTATGCGTTCTGCCAGCAGGCCGTCTGCCGCCACCGGGCGCTCGTGACGTACTTCGGCCAGACCTACGGGCGCGCGAGCTGTGGCGCCTGCGACGTCTGCCTCGGCGAGACGGTGCAGGGCGCCGACACCTCGGGTGTGGCGGCCAAGGTCCTGAGCGCCGCCGACGAGCTGCGCGGGCGCTTCGGCGCGGCGCACGTCGCCGACGTGCTGGCCGGAGCCGGCACCGCCCGCATCAGCCAGTTGCGACACGACCGGCTCGCGGCGTACGGCGCGCTCCGCGGGGAGCGCAAGGGCCAGGTGCGAGGCTGGATCGATCAGCTCCTCGCTCACGGGCTCCTCGCCCGCTCCGACGACGAGTACCCGACGCTCGTGCTCACCGAGCAGGGTCGGGCGGTGCTCCGCGGGGAGGGCCAGGCGCCGGCTCTCACGAGCGCCGGCGCCGTGCGCGCGACGGCCGCCGACGCACCCCGCGTACCGCCGCGCGAGTCGACCGGGCCTTCAGCGGCTGGAGTCGGAGTGGACGAGCACCTCCTGTTCGAGGCCTTGCGCGGTCTGCGCCGCACCATCGCCGAGGAGCGCGGCGTCCCGCCCTACCTGATCTTCAGCGACGCCTCGCTGCGTGACATGGCGCGACTGCACCCGGCCACGCTCGAGCAGTTCCGCGAGGTGAAGGGGGTGGGCGACTGGAAGCTCGAGACCTTCGGCGAGCGCTTCCTGGCCGTTGTCCGTCGCGCTGTCTGAGGCGCCTCACGCCGGCCGGTGGATGTAGCGGCCGCGCGCGGGACCGACGACGTGGCCGCCTTCCCACGCCAGCCGCCCACGCAGGAACGTGGCCGTCACCCCGCCGGTCAGCTCCTGTCCTTCGAACGGCGTGTAGCCCTGCGCCGAGGGTGAGGCGGCCGCGCGCACCGTGAACCGGCGCTCGGGATCGAGCAGCGCCAGGTCCGCGTCGTAGCCGACGGCGATGTCCCCCTTGTGCAGGAGGCCGTAACGGCGCGCGGGATTGTAGGCAACCAGCTCGGCCATGCGATGGCAGGGCAGGCCGCGCTTGCTGCCCTCGCTGAACACGCCGGCCAGCAGGTATTCGGTCCCGCCGAACCCCGCCTTGGCCAGCCAGATGTCGCCCTGGCCGTGTCCGGCCGCCTTAACCTCCTCTGCGCAGCAAGCGTGATCGCTCACGATCCAGTCGACCTGGCCGCCCAGGACCGCCTGCCACAAGAACTCGACGTCCGCCCGCGGCCGGATCGGCGGGTTCACCTTCGCGTAGGCGCCGGCCGCCGAGTCGACGTCGAGCAGCAGGTGCCCGACGGTGACCTCGCGGCGGAAGTCGATGTGCGGGAACACCGCGGCCATCGTGGTGGCGGCCTCCAGCGCCTTGCGCGAGGACAGGTGCAGCAGGTTGACGTTCGCGCAGGCGGCCTCGCTGGCCAGGTAGGCGGCGACCCACACCGCCAGGCCCTCGGCGTGCGGCGGCCGCGCCGCGCTGTACGCGCGCAGCCCCGACAGCGACGGATCGCGGGCGACCAGGCGCGTGTAGGCGTTGAGGATGTCGGCCAGCTCGCAGTGCAGGCTCACGCTCACGTGCTCGGCCAGCGCTGGGTGCGCCCGCTGGAGGCGGCCGGCCTCTCTCAGAATGAATTCGAAATGCGCGAGGTCGTACGTGTCCTCGGGGCCGAGCATCAGGAAGCGACGCTGCTCGTCCTGGCCGGCCCGGCCGTGCAGGCCGTAGCCGCCGTAGAACATGAAGATCTTGAAGGACGGCACGCCGTGCCGCGTGGCGAGCGCTTCCATCTCGTCCACGTGCGCGCCGGTGATCGGCGCCAGGTGATACGCGTAGTCGCAGTGGTACCGCCCCTCGGACAGGCGGAGCACCTCGGGGAAGAACTCGGCGTAGGACCCGCCGCGGTTCAGGTAGTACTGGCCCGTGCGGAAGTAGGTCAGCATCGTGGTGACGCCGCCGCTCACCGCCGCCCGGCTCTCGCTCACCGCGTCCTCGGCGAGCGGGCCGTAGATGCCCACGTGCGTGTGCGCGTCGACGACGCCGGGGAAGCCCAGCTGCCCGCGCGCGTCGTACACTTCGACGGCCTGGTCGACCGGGATGTCCGGCGCCACGCGGACGAACCGCCCGTCAGCCACGCCGAGGTCGAGGCGCTCGATCTGGGGCTGGCGCGGTCTGACCACCCGCACGTTCTTGATGAGCATCTCGAGCGGACGGTCGGACACGGACGGACGCGCCTGTGACCTACTTGGCGTCGTGGAAGATGACGCCGAGCGTGTAGCGCGTGCCGCGCCGCACGCGACTCACGCCGTGGCGCATCGCCGCGCGATACCAGCCGCGCGCGCCCTGGACGGGGCGGTGGCGCGTCGGGAAGATGACG
>JBKOZA010000012.1:0-22731 GCA_046725675.1 Candidatus Methylomirabilota bacterium | reverse complement strand
TCGTAGCCCGCCCGGGTCATCGGGGTCCGCGGCGTAGCCATGCCGGTACCTTAACACGGGGCCCGGAATGCGTTAGGCTTGGGGGCCTTGAACATCCGGATCGCCGTGCGCGTGTCGACACTCCTGCTCTCGGCGCTGCCGGCGATGACCGCCTGCAATCGCAGCCAGGCCGAGACGGCGCGCGCCGTGCCGTCCCGGCCCGCCGGCGCGGTCGCCGTGCGTCCGATCGTCGTCAACGTCGCCGCCGCCCAGTCACGCCCCGTGCAACGCACGGTGGAGACGAGCGGCAGCGTCCTCGCCGGCGACGAGGTTCAGGCGAAGTCCGAGCAGCCCGGCACCATCGCGCGCCTGCGCGTCGATCTCGGCGACCGTGTGGACACCACCGCGGTGCTGGCCGACTACGACCGTCGCGAGTTCCAGCTCGCGGTCGATCAGGCTCAGGCGGATCTGGCCGCGGCCCAGCAGGCGCTGGCCCGCGCGCAGGCCACCGCCGTCGCCAGCGAGGCCGCGCTCAAGCGCACGCGCGACTCCCGGCCGATGCTGGAGGCGGACGTGGCGCGTACCGAGTCGCAGCTGGAGTTCATGCGCTCGGAGATGGAACGCACCCGGCAATTGCACCAGCGCGAGCTGATCGCCGCCCGCGAGGTCGACAACTCGCGCAACCAGCTGAACATCGCCGCCGCCCAGGCCGAGGGCGCCCGCACGCTGGCCGCGCAGTATCCCGACCAGGTCCGCTCGGCCGACGCCCAGTACACCTCGGATTTGGCCGCCGTGCGCGCGGCGGAGGCCCAGGTCAAGCAGCGCGAAGCCGCGCTCGGAATCGCCCAGAAGCGGCTGGGCGACACCACCGTGCGGGCTCCGCTGGCCGGCCTCATCGCCAAGCGTCACGTCTCGGCCGGCGAGTACGTGAAGGAGAACACGCCGCTGTTCACGATCGTGGTGGCCAACCCGCTCAAGTACGTGGGGACCGTCCCCGAGAGGCAGGCGCCCGACCTCAAGATCGGCCAGAATCTGCGGCTCAGCGTGGAGGCCTTCGGCGAGCGGGTGTTCACCGGAACGATCACGCGGGTCGCCCCCGCCGTCGACGTGACCACGCGGGCGCTGACTCTCGAGGCGCGAGTCCCCAACGGCGACGGCGCGCTCCGGCCCGGATTCTTCGCCAAGGGCGCCGTCCTCGTCCGCCAGGATCCGGCGGCGGTCTTCGTGCCGAGCGAGGCCGTCACCTCGATCGCCGGCATCACCAAGGTCTTCGTCGTGGCGGACGGCAAGGCGGTCGAGCGCCTCGTGAAGCCGGGCGCGCGGCAGGGGACGTGGGTAGAGATCCCCGACGGCGTCAAGGCCGGCGACTCTGTCGCCGTCACCAACCTCACCGCCCTGTTCAACGGCGCCCCCGTGGAGCTGGCGCCGGCCCGCCAGTGACGGGCGCGTAGCCGATGCTGGAGGTCTTCGTCCGGCGGCCGGTGTTCACGACGATGCTCCTGACGTCGCTGGTCGTGCTCGGGCTGGCGTCGTTCGCGCAGCTCGGGGTCGACATCTTCCCCAAGGTCGACCTGCCCACCATCACCATCACCACGCGGCTGCCGGGGGCGTCGCCCGAGGAAATCGAGAGCCAGATCACCAAGCCGATCGAGGAAGTCGTCAACACGATCGCCGGCCTCGACGAGCTGCGCTCGAGTACGATCGAGGGGCAGTCGCAGGTGTTCGCGACCTTCATCCTGGAGCGCAACGTCCAGGAGGCCGCCAACGACGTGCGCGAGAAGGTCGGCACGATCCTGAGCAGCCTGCCGGCCGGCACCGAGTCGCCCATCATCGAGAAGGTCGATCCGGACTCCTCCCCGGTGCTGGCGGTGGTCGTCTCCGGTCAGCGCTCCGCCCGCGAGATCACCGAGATCGCCGACAAGCGCATCAAGCGACAGCTCGAGACCGTGAAGGACGTCGGCGCCATCACGCTGATCGGCGCCCGCAAGCGCGAGATCCAGATCCTGGCCGATCCGAACCGGCTCAACGCCCACGGGCTGTCGATCCAGCAACTCAAGGACGCGCTGGCCCGGCAGAACGTCGAGATCCCGGGGGGCCGGCTGACCGGCGGCAGCCGTGAGGAGGGCGTGCGGACGCTGGGCCGGATCGAGACGCCGGCCGGCTTCGAGGACCTCATCGTCGCCGACCGCCAGAGCGGGCCCGTCCGCGTCCGCGACGTGGCGGCGGTGGCGGACGCCGAGGAGGAGCCGCGCACGCTGGCCCGACTCAACGGGCGCAACGCCGTGTCGCTCGTCATCCGCAAGCAGTCGGGCACCAACACGGTGGCGGTGGTCGACCGGCTGAAGGCCAAGCTGGCCGAGATCCAGAGGGGCCTGCCGCAGGACATCAAGTTCGACGTCGTCCGCGATCTCTCGCGGTTCATCAAGCGCTCGTTTCACGAGGTGCAGGACCACCTGCTGCTGGGTGGCCTGCTGGCCAGCCTCATCGTGGCGGTGTTCATCGGCAACCTCGTGCTGTGGGAGGGGCTGGCCATCGCCGCCATCGCCGGCGCGGTGGCGGTCACCTTCGTGATGGGGGACGCCGAGCGGCTGCTCACGGTGACGGCCGTCGCCATCGTCGTCACCATGATCTTCTTCGGCTCGGTGAGGAAGCTGCGGCCGGCTTTCGTCGCCGCTTTGGCGATTCCCACGTCGATCGTGGCCACGTTCGTGGCCATGCGGGCGGCCGGCTTCACGCTCAACAACCTGACGATGCTGGGGCTGTCGCTGTCGACCGGGATCGTGATCGACGACGCGATCATCGTGCTGGAGAACATCTTCCAGCACACCGAGGAGGAGGGGCGGTCGCCGTTCGAGGCGGCCATCGTGGGCACCCGCGAGATCGCGCTGGCGGTGACGGCCACCACCATCTCGCTCGTCGTCATCTTCCTGCCGGTGGCGTTCATGGGCGGCCTGGTCGGCAAGTTCTGGAACTCGTTCGGCCTCACCGCGACGTTCGCGATCATGGTCTCGCTGCTGGTGGCCTTCACGCTGACCCCGATGCTGGCCGCCCGCATCTTCCAGGCCTCGGCGCGCGGGCCGGCGTCCCCCGCTGGGTCGCCCGTCGCCGGCCACGGCGGTCACGCCGCCCACGACGCCAGGGCCTCGGGGTTCTATCACGCGGTGGAGGAGGCCTACGAGGGCCTGCTCGGCTGGTGCCTGCGCCACCGGTGGGTGGTGGTGCTGATCTCGATCGCCATCCTCGTGTGGGGATGGTTCCTGCTCTCCAACTCGCGTCTGGAGTTCGTCGTGGACGACGACATGAGCGAGTTCGAGGTGGTCGCCGAGGCGCCGCCCGGCTCGTCGCTGGAGCGTACCGGCGAGATCGTCGCGCGGATGGAGGCGGCCATCCAGGCGATCCCGGAGGTCGTCACGCTGTTCTCGACCGCGGGCGTGAGGGGTCAGTTCCAGTCCAACGTCACCGACATTTCGATCTACGTCGGGCTCACGCACATCAGCCGGCGGCAACGCAGCCAGAACGCGATCAAGCAGGACGTCCGCGAGCGCCTGGCCGCGTTCCCCGGCACCCGGGTGAGCGTGCAGCAGATCAACCTCATCAGCGGCGGCGGTTTCCGGCAGACGCCGTTCAACCTCACGCTGCGCGGGCCGGACCTCGACCGCCTCGAGCACTACGCCAAGGCGGTCATCCTTGAGCTGGCCGCCAAGCCGGGGTTCGTCGACATCGACACCGCCCAGGCCTACCGGCAGCCCGAGGTGCAGGTGCAGGTCGAGCGCCAGAAGGCCGCGGACCTCGGCGTGCGCGTCGACGCCGTCGCCTCGACGCTGCGCACGATGGTCGGCGGCGAGAAGGTCGGCTTCTTCCGCGAGCTGGGCGAGCAGTACGACGTCCGCCTGCGCCTCAAGGAGGACTTCCGGGCGCGCCCGGACACGCTGGCCCAGCTCTACGTGCCGGCCCGCGACGGCCTCGTGAAGCTGTCCAACCTGGCCACGCTTCAGCACGGCACCAGTCCCGGCCAGATCGAGCGCCTGGCCCAAGAGCGCTCCATCACGATCATCTCGAACCTCTACGAGCTGCCGCTGGCCGACTCCTTCCGCGAGGCGTACGCCGTCGTGCGCAAGCAGCAGATGCCGCCCGAGTACGGCATCGTCACCTCCGGGCGCGGCAAGCTGCTGCAGGAGGCGATCCAGAACTTCCTGATCGCCCTGGCCCTCTCGCTGGCGTTCATCTACATCGTGCTGGCCGCGCAGTTCGAGTCGTTCATCCACCCGGTCACGATCATGGTCTCGATGTTCCTGGCCGTCCCGTTCGGCCTGTTCACGCTCAAGGTGGCGTACGGGATGGGGATCCCGACCGCGACCCTGAACATCTACTCGATCATGGGCCTGTTCCTGCTGATGGGCGTCGTGAAGAAGAACGCCATCCTCCAGGTCGACTACACCAACGTGCTGCGCGCGCGCGGCCTGCCGCGCCACGCGGCGCAGATGCAGGCCGACCGGGCGCGGCTGCGCCCGATCCTCATGACCACGCTGGCCATCATCGCCGGCATGCTGCCCGTCGCCCTCGGCCGCGGCGACGGCGCGGCCTCCCGGGCCTCGCTCGCCCTCGTGGTCGTCGGCGGCCAGGCGCTGTGCCTGATCGTGACGCTGGTGGTGACGCCGGTGACCTACTCGATGTTCGACGACATCAGCCGTCTGCGCGCGTTCGCCCGCGTCCGCTTCCCGCGTCTGCGCCCGGCCTGGGCCACGCGCCGGCTCGGCACGGGCCGGCCACTCCGTCCTTCGGATACCCCCGTCCGCCACTAGCCGCCCCGCTCGCGAATTTACAATCCTCCCCTTCCACCGCTGGCAGGGGCCTTGCTCCTCAATAGCCCCTGGGTCGCGCGACATCTCGCGCGAACAGGGAGGACTCCAATGCGCTCAGCAATCGGAATGGTCGCGGCCACCCTGCTGCTGGGGACGGCCACCTTCGCCACGGCGCAAGCGATCGAGAGTGGCACCGTCGTTCGCGTCGATCCACAGTCCAGGGTCGTGCTGCTCGACGACGGACGCATGTATCGCGTGACGCCTACCACGGTGCTGGTCGTGGAGAACCAGCCGGCGCCGATCACCGCGCTGGTGCCGGGCCAGCGCGTCGTGATCCAGTCCGGCGAGGCCGTGACGCTGCGGGGCGGCCAGTACGTCGCCCTCAGCCCCTCGGGCGCGGTCGTGACCCCCGCGCCCTCGGCGACCGTGGTGACACCTGCACCGACGACGACCGTCGTGACGCAGTCCCCGGCGACGTCCGTCCCAATGGGCGTGCGCCAGACGATCCACGGAACGATCACCGACGTCGATCGCAGCGGCGAGGTGAAGATCAAGACCGACCGCGATTCCTTCGAGGTCAAGGTCGCGCCCGAAGCGCTGCGCCAGATCAAGAAGGGTGACAGCGTGACGATGGACCTGACGTTCACGCCGCTCGGTTCGAGGTAACCTCGGAGGGGGGCTTCGCCCCCCTTCGGACGGCCGCCGCGGGCCTTTGGGCCCGCGCCCGGCCTGCCTTCCCCCAGGTCAAACGATCAAGAACAGGATTGCGCCGGCAAAGCCGGCGCTCGGAGCGTGGACCCGACTCCGCGAAGCCCTCAGGCGGTGAGGTCGATCAGGATTTTCATGACGGGGCCGCCGCGGAGGGCTTCCTCCATGCCCTGCTGGAGTGATTCCAGGGGGATCTTGCGGCTCACGAGGGGGGCCAGGGTGACGGCGCCGGCGGCGGCGAGGCGGATCGCCTCTTCCCAGTCGTCGCGCGAGTAGAGACGGCTGCCGTGCATGGTGAGCTCGCGGGCGAAGAAGCGGTAGAGATCGACGGGGAGCGGCTCGCCATGGATGGCCACCATGCTGATCGTGCCCCACACGCGTACGAGATCCGTCATCGCCTTCACCGCGGCCGGATTCCCGGTGACCTCGAACACCACGTCAGCGCCGTCGCCGCCGGTCCACTCGTCCACGAACGCCTTGAGGTCGCGGCCGGGTCCGACCACGTCGAGGCCGAGCTTGCCGAGCATCTCGACGCGAAACGGGTTCACCTCGGCCACCACGACCCGGGCACCCCGGTGGCGAGCCACCATCGCGATGAGGGCGCCGATCGGACCGCCCCCGAAGACCAGCACGGCGTCGCCCGGCTTCACCTCGGCGCGTCGGACGTCGTGAGTGGCGACCGCCAGCGGCTCGATCACGGCGGCCTCGTCGTCGCTCAGGGTGGTCGGCACGCGCAACAGCCGGTCGGTCGGCACCGCCCAGTAGTCCTGCATCCCGCCCGGCTCCTCGACGCCCAGCACCCGGAGGCGATAGCACAGGTAGGCCGCGCCCATGCGGCACGCGCGACAGGCCCCACACGTGCGCAGCGGCTCCACGACCACGCGCTCGCCGGAACCGAAGCCGGACGCCGATGGCGCCTCGGCGATCTCGGCCAGCGTCTCGTGGCCGATGACGCCGCCGCGCGGGATGCGATGATCGAGGTGCCCCTGGAAGATGTGCAGGTCTGTCCCGCAGATGCCCACGCGCCGCACCCGGAGCAGCGTCTCGCCGGGCCCCGGCGTCGGCCTGGCCGCGGGGCCGACACGAAACCGCCGGTTGCCTTCGTAGAAGGACGAGCGCATCAGCCGCGCCTCGGCCGGGGCTGCCCGAGCATCTCGATCTTGGCATCGCCGCGGGCGGCCAGCACCCATCGCTCCCACGTCTGGCTCTGCTTCTGGTTCATCAGCTCGCCCCGGAGCTTCTCGCGCTCGCCGGCGTCCAGCGGACCGGCCGGCGCCCGCTCGAGGACCTTCACGAGATAGTAGCCCTGCGGTGTGCGGACCGGGGCGCTCAGCTCGCCGGCTGGCGTCTGCAGCGCGGCGAGCTGGACGTCGGCCGGCAGCTTTTCGGCGGGCTTGGCGCGCGAGAAGCGCGGCGCTTCACCGACCGTGGCGCCGGCCTTCTTGGCGGCGGCCGCCAGGTCGCCCCCCTTCGCGTCGTCGGCCAGTTGCTTGACGCGGTTGGCGGCAACGGTCTCGGCTTTGCCGCGCTTCACGGCCGCGATCACCCGGTCGCGGACCTCAGCCAGCGGCGGCACACCGGGTGGGATGACCTGGACGACCTTGAGGACGACCCAGCCGGCGGGGGTGTTGACCGGCGGGGTGACGCCGCCGACGGCGAGGCCGAACGCCGCGTCCTCGAGCGTGTCGGTGGCCGGCATGCCCGGCGCGACGGGCGGCCGACCGAGCTTCGCCATCGTCGTCTCGATCGGCGTGAAACCGAGCTTGCGGGCCTCGGCCATGAAGTCGCCGGCCCCCTGCAGCGCGGGACGGACCTCCTCGGCCTTCGCCTTGGCGGCGCCGTCAGCGCCCTCGGCTCCGAGGCGATCGCGAATCTGGGCCGCGACCTCCTTCAGCGGCTTGCGGGCTGCCTCGCGGACGTCGCTCACCTTGATAGCGTGGAACCCGAACGGCGTGCGCACCGGCTCGGCCGTCACCTCGCCCTTCTTGAGCGCGAACAGCGCCTGCTCGAACTGCGGCACCAGGGTCCCCGCCCCCACCCAGCCGAGATCGCCCCCCCGGTCCTTGGAGCCGGGGTCCTCGGAGACTTCGCGGGCGAGCTTGGAGAAATCCTCGCCGGCCTTCGCGCGCTTGATCACCCCGACGATCTTCTCGCGCGCGCGGTCCTCGGCCTCGCTGCCCCCCGTCTCGCCCACGCGGGCGAGGACGTGGCTGGCGTGGAGCTCGCGCGGCGTCTCGAATTCCTTGATGTGCTCGGTGTAGTACTTCTCGACCTGGGCGTCGCTCACCTTGGGAGTGAAGTCCTTGGTCACCAGCGTCACGTACTGGACCTTGCGCCGCTCCGGCTGCTTGAACTCGTCGCCGTGCGTCTTGAGGTACTCGGCGATCTCCTCGTCGCCAGCGGTGGCGGCCGCCACCAGCGGCGTCAGCTCGACCAGCGCCCACGACGCGCGCACCTCCTCGCGCCGCAGGGCCCACGCGTGCTCGAGCTCGGAGTCGGTGACCCGCACGCCGCCCACGATCAGCCGCTGCAGCTTGCGCAGCGTCAGGAAGCGGCGCAGGTCGCGCTCGCCCTCGACGCCCCGGGCCTGCAGGAACCGGCGGTACCGGTCGATCGAGAAGCGGCCGCTGTCCTGGAACTCGCGCATCGCGTGCACGGCCGCGTTGAATTCCTCGTCGCTCAGGGCCAGGCCTTCGGCGTGGGCGCGCTGCTCCACCGCCACCTCGGTGACCAGTTCGTCGAGGACACGCTGGGGCAGGCCGAGGGTTTCGACCATCTCCGCGCTCAGGCGGCCCTTGTTGTTCCGGGAGAGCATCTCGATGTAGATGTCGAGGCGCTCCTGGTATTGCTTCTGGGAGATCGTCTCGCCGTTGACCGTGGCCACGGTGTCGCCGCGAACGCCGCCCTTGTCGAAGCCGCTCGAGCCGAACACGAACAGCGAGGCCACGAAGGCGGCGATGACGACCAGCAGGCCCACCTGCAGGCCCCTGCGATAGCGGCGCATGAACGTGATCATCGCGGCTCCTTCAGCCCCGGCTCACCTACTCGTCACGGTCGGGCAGCGGCAGCCGGGGCGCGCTGGGAGGCCCCTCTTCGGGGACAACCCGGCGGGCGACCGTGATGAATCCGGTGTGGGCGACCATGCGGTGGAACGGCCGCACCGAGGTCCCGTCGATGTTCCACGGCCGCACGAGTGTCTCGAAGGTCTCCACCAGGGCCCAGGCGCGCTCGCGGTGCAGGGCCTCGGTCGTCTGGTGCGACTGGATGATCGTCGGTACGTAGGACAGCAGGATGCCGCCGGGCCGGAGCACACGGGCGATGGCCTCGGTCAGCTTCCACGGCTCCGGCAGGTCCAGGACGACGCGGTCCACCGGCTCCTCGTCGGCGAGGCCCTCCTCGACGGGGCTGAGCCGTACCGTGAGATTGGTCACCTCGCCCACCCGCATGTGAATGTTGGCGAGCGCGCGGCGCGCAAACTCGTCGCGCTGCTCGTAGGTGATCACCCGGCCCTCGGGTCCGACGGCCCGCAGCAACGCGAGCGTGAGCGCGCCGGAGCCGGTGCCCGCTTCGAGCACGCGGCAGCCCGGATACACGTCGGCCCAGAACAGGATCATCGCCAGGTCCTTGGGATAGATGACCTGGGCGCCCCGGGGCATCTCGAGCACGAATTCGGCCAGCGTGGGCCGCAAGGCCAGGTAGCGTAGCCCCATCGACGAGCGCACCCACGAGCCCTCCGGCTGGCCGATCACCGCGTCGTGGGGGATCCATCCGCGGTCGGAGTGGAACGTCTCCGACTTGCGCAGGAAGATCAGGTGGCGCTTGCCGCGCTGATCGATGAGCAGGACCTGCTCACCGTCCTGGAACGGCAGCCGCTCGTTCACGCGGCGACGTCGCGGGGCGCCGGCAGCAGGCGCGTGAGCACGAAGGCGGCCAGTGGCATCAGCGCGCTGATCCAGAGCGCGGTCGGCACCCCCCAGTGGTCGGCGACCCGTCCGAGCACGGTGACGCCGGCTCCTCCGAGCCCGATGGCGAAGCCGACGATGAGGCCCGACGCCATTCCGGCGTGGCGCGGCAGGTAGGCCTGGCCCAGCACGACCGAGACCGAGAAGCTCGACGTCAAGATCGCGCCGAACATCCCGAGCATGACGAACGCCAACAGCCCGCTCGAGAGCAGGAACAGCACGCCGAACGGCAGGGCGGCCAGGAGCACCCACGTCATGAACGGCCGCGGCCCCACCCGGTCGGCGATGGGCCCGGCGACGACCGTGCCGAGCGCGCCGGCGCCCAGGAACACGAAGAGCAGCACCCCGACGAGGCGCGGATCGGCCTTGAGCGTGTCGACGTAGTAGAACGGCACGAAGGTCGTGAAGCCGAGCGACGCCCAGGCGCGGACGCTCACCACCAGGATGAGCAAGGCCATGGCGCCCGGCATGCTGGCGCCGTCCTTGCGAGCCCGGAGCACACGCGGCGCCGTGACCTCGCGCGTGAACATCGGTAGGGCGGCCAGCAGGAGCGTGCCGACCAGCACCGAGGGCATCAGCAGGCCGAGGGTCCCGGCCGCGCCGAAGCCCACGATCAGCGCCGTCATCAAGGGTGGCCCGACGGCGATGCCGACGTTGCCCCCCAGCGAGAACCAGGACAGCGCGGTCGCCTTGCGGTCGCCGGCGACGACGGTGGCCGTCTTGTAGCCCTCGGGGTGCCAGGCGGCGACGCCCAGTCCCATCACCACCACCAGCGCCACCACGGCGCCGTAGCCAGGCGTCAGCCCGACGAGGGCGATGCCGGTGCCGGCGACGAACACCGACAGCGGCAGGATCCAGCGCCGCGCGATCTGATCGGAGAGGTAGCCGAACAGGGGCTGAATGATCGACGACGTGAGATTGGCGGCGAGCACGATCGTCGCGACCTGGGCGTAGCTCAGCGCGTGCAGCTGCTTGAGGAACGGCAGCACGGCCGGCAGCGAGCCCTGGGTGACGTCGATCACGAAGTGGCCGAGGGCCAGGAGCCCGATGAGCTTCGTGTGAGGTCGGACGCTGGTGGCGCTCCCGGCGAACGCCGCGACGGCCGTCGTCTCATAGGCCGCCGGCTTGGAATCAGCCATGACAGCCAATGGTACACTACCGGCCGTTCGGCGAGAGCGAGCGACCCTCCAGGTCGATCCAGTAGAGGTAGTCCAGCCAGCCGGGCGAGTGGCCGGCCCGGGTCAGCAGCATCGCCGCCTCGCTGCGATGCTGGGTCGCGTGATTGACCTGGTGGAGCATCTGCTGCCAGAGCGGGTAGCGCCAGCGTTGCCCCTCCATGTTTTCGTACTCGAGCGTCGCGGCGAGGCGGGCTTCGGTCAGGCCCGCCACGAAGGCGGCGGTCGCGTTCTCGATCTCGCTCCAGCGGGCGCGGACGGCGTCGAGGTCGGCGAAGTCGGCTGGCGCCGGCATCACGCGTGGCGAGCGCCCCTGCCACCGCTCCAGGTACAACCACTGGGCACCCAGCGTGTGCACGAGCGTGTCCCGGATGGACTCGCCCCCTGGCCCGGTGGCCGCCAGCAGCTGCGCGCGATCCAGGGCGGCGGCGGTGTCGAGGATGCGCGTGTTCGCCCACGCGCTGTAGCGGTAGAACGATCGGACGAGGTCGATCGTCATGACGTCCATCCTCCCACACGTCGATCCGCCCTCGGTCGATCGAGCGAACCGGCGCGTTCCGAGCGCCTCCGGCGCCCTTGACAGCGTCGCCCACATGTCGAGAATAAGCGCACCTCTTCATCGCTGAAGAATCCGCGGGGTGGCCCCCCGTACCGAACGAGGTGGTCCATGAGCCAACTGACTCGACGAGACCTGTTGAAGTCCGCCGCGACGCTCGGAGCGGCCGCGGCCGTGGCGCCCGCGCTCGGCGGCCCCGCCCAGGCGCAAACGACGCAAAAGCGCGAGCTGGTGATCGCCCAGGGCGGTGACATCGCATTCTTCGATCCGCACATGAGCACATCGGCCAACGAGATCCGGGTCTCGTTCAACATCTTCGACAACCTTATCAGCCGCCATCCGGACGGCAAGCTCCACCCTGGCCTGGCCACCGAGTGGAAGCTGCAGGGCCAGACGGCGTGGGTCTTCAAGCTGCGGTCGGGCGTGAAGTTCCACAACGGTGATCCGCTCACCTCGGCCGACGTCAAGTACAGCCTCGAGCGGTCGTGGGACCCGGCGCTCAAGACGCGCGTCAACACCGTGTTCACGACGATCGACCGGGTCGAGGCGCCCGACCCGATGACGGTGATCTTCCACACGAAGAAGCCGGACCCACTGCTCCCGGCCCGCCTGGCCTTCTACGGGGGCCAGATCCTGCCGGAGAAGTACGCCAAGGCCGCCGGCCCCGAGGTCTTCAACCAGAAGCCCATCGGCTCCGGACCCGTGCGGTTCGCATCCTGGACCAAGGACGACAAGGCGGTGCTGGAGGCCAACCCCGACTACTGGGGCGGCAAGCTCGACATCGATCGGGTCATCTTCCGGCCGATCCCGGAGACGGCGCCCCGGATCGCCGCGGTGCTCAAGGGCGAGGTGGACATGATCACGGCCCTACCGCCCGATCACAGCGAACGCGTCAGCGGCAACCCGACCACCCGCGTGGCCGGCGCGCTTTATGCGGGGCTCTACGTGCTGGCGGTGAACAGCAAGGTCAAGCCGCTCGACAACCCGCTCATCAAGCAGGCCCTGTCGCTGAGCATCGACCGCGCGGCCATCGTCAAGGAGCTGTGGCGCGGCCGCGGTATCGTCCCCAGCGGGCCGATCGCCAAGGGCGACAATCACTTCGACGCCGGACTGCCGCCGCTCAAGTACGACCCGAAGGAGGCGCGCGAGAAGCTGAAGCAGGGCGGCTACAAGAACGAGGAGATCGTCATCGAGACCACCGTCGGCTACACAACCAACGACAAGCCGATGTCGGAAGCCATCCAGGGCATGTGGCGCGACGCCGGCATCAACGCCAAGGTCGAGGTGGTCGAGTACTCGGTGCGCGCGCAGAAGAATCGCGACAAGTCGTTCAAGGGTCTCTGGTGGTCGGATCCGACCTCCACTCTCAGCGACCCCGACGGCATGATGTGGCGGCTGCTGAGCCCGGGCGGGCCGCAGGACTACTGGCGTCACCCGAAGTTCGACGAGCTGGGGGAGGCGGCGCGCTTCTCCGTGGATGAGAAGTTCCGGGGCCAAGCCTACAAGGAGATGACGAAGATCTTCCTCGAGCACTTCCCGTGGTTGCCGATCATCCAGCCGTACGAGGACTACGGGCTGCAGAAGTACGTGGAGTTCACGCCCAACCCGAACCAGCAGATCGAGCTCCGGCGCTTCAACTTCAAGCTGCGCCGGGCCTGAGATAGGCGAGCGGCCGGGGCCCCGCGGCCTTGGCCGCCTTCATGCGCTCGCTCGTCGGCTTCCTCGGCCAGCGCCTCCTTCGCGCGATCGTCGCGCTGTGGCTGGTCTCCACGGTGGTCTTCGTGGTGATGCGACTGTCCGGCGACCCGGTCCCGCTGCTGCTTCCGCCCGACGCGCCCCGTAGCGAATACGAGCGGGTCGCGCGCGACCTGGGTCTGGACCGGCCGCTGCCCGTACAGTACACGGTGTTCATCGGCAACATCCTGCGCGGCGACTTCGGCCGCTCGATCCACTTCCGCGAGCCCGCCTGGCGGGTGGTGATGGGCTACCTGCCGGCAAGCGTCCAACTGGCGCTCACGGCATTCGGCCTCGCCCTGCTGGTGGCGGTGCCCGTCGGCCTGCTCTCCGCCGTCAAGCGCAACTCGCCGCTCGACCACGTCGCGATGGGCGCGGCGCTCATCGGCCAGTCCGCGCCCGTGTTCTTCCTCGGCATCCTGTTCATCCTGCTCTTCTCACTCAAGGCCGGCTGGTTCCCCACCTCCGGGCGTGGCGGTTGGGAACATCTCGTGCTGCCGGCGCTGACGCTCGGCGCCTTCGCGATGGCCTCCATCGCGCGCCTCACCCGCTCGGCCGTGCTGGAGGTGCTGCGCCAGGACTACGTGCGGACCGCACGTGCCAAGGGGCTGGCGGAGCTGGCCGTGGTGCTGAAGCACACGCTCAAGAACGCCGCGCTGCCGGTGGTGACGATCACCGCGCTGCAGTTCGGCACACTGCTCGGCGGTTCCGTCGTCACCGAGACCGTGTTCGCGTGGCCCGGCATCGGCCGCCTGGCGATCCAGTCGATCTACAACCGCGACTATCCGATCGTGCAGTGCACGGTCTTCCTCTCAGCCGTCGCCTTCATCGTCATCAACTTCACCGTCGACCTGTTCTATGGCCTCCTCGATCCCCGCGCCCGTCCCCGCTGAGGCGATCGCGGGCCTCGCCGCGCCAGAGCGCGGCGGCGCCGGCGCCCGCCGCACGCGCCAGCTCGTCATGGCCGGCGGCCTGTTCATCCTGGCGCTGGTCGTCGTCGCCCTGGCGGCGCCCTGGCTGGCGCCTCAGGATCCGACGCGCCAGTCGTTGCGTGGCCGACTCGCGGCGCCGACGCTGGAGGGCGCCGACGGCAAGGCTCACCTGCTCGGCACCGATCACCTCGGCCGCGACATCCTCTCGCGCGTGATCTGGGGTGCGCGCGTGTCGCTGCTGGTCGGCTTCGCCGCGGTCGTGGTGGGCGGCCTCATCGGCGCGACGCTCGGGCTCGTAGCCGGTTACCGCGGCGGCTCGATGGACAACGCCATCATGACGATCGCCGACGCCCAGCTCGCCTTCCCCTTCATCCTGCTCGCCATCGGCATCATCGCGGTGCTCGGCCCGTCGTTCCCGACGCTCATCGTGGTCATCGGCCTATCGGGCTGGATGAGTTACGCGCGCGTCCTCCGCTCTCAGGTGCTGGTCCTGCGCTCGCGCGAGTTCGTGGACGCCATCCACGCCCTCGGCGGCTCGGTCGGCCGCGTCGTCACTCGCCACATCCTGCCCAACGTGCTCTCCTCGCTGGTCGTCATCGCCACGCTGGAGCTGGCACGCTCGATCGTGGCGGAGGCGACGCTGTCGTTCCTCGGCCTCGGCGTCCAGCCGCCCACGCCGTCGTGGGGCGGGATGGTCCAGGAGGGCCGCGAATATCTCGACTCGGCCTGGTGGATCTCGACCTTCCCCGGCCTGGTGCTGATGCTGACCTCGCTGGTCGTCAGCCGCACCGGCGACTGGCTCCGCGACCTGCTCGATCCCACGCTGCGCGGGGAGTAGACGACTCAGGCCTCGCGCACGGTCAGCTTCTCGTAGAGGGCGCTGAGGATCTCGTCCACGGCGACCGACGCCCACAGGTCGAAGAAGGGCGAGGCCTGCATCGCCGAGAACTCGCGCATTCCGCGCGCGTGGGCCTGCTCGGGGGTCTCGCCGGACCGCGCCGCCTGCTGGAAGCCACGGATGCGGTCCTTGGGGTAGATCGACGGGTACTCGAGGTAGCGACACAGCTCACGGAAGTCCTTCGTGTAGACGCCGACCGCCGGCAGCGACGCCCACTCCCCGCCGTTCTTGACGTTCATGAACTCCAGCATGAGGTCGTAGTTGGCGTCGGGCGCGGCGGCCGGGTCGGGACGGCGCGTCCAGAGAATCCGCTGGCCGTCACGGTTGAAGATACGCATCTGCAGGCCGCCGGCCTCGGCCAGCCGCGCGAGCATCGGGACGTCGCGCCGGCAGTCCGACGACCAGTCCTCGGAGATCACCAGCATCTGGGCGGGCCCGCCCGGCTGGGCGGCGAGCCACGTGATGGCCGCCCGCTGGTAGTCGGTCAGCCGCGCCTTCGCGTGGCGTTCGCGGAAGACTCCGCTGTTGTCCCGGCGTGGCGCGGCCTTCGATCCTGCGTCGGGATAGTAGCTGCCGAACGCCTCGCGGGCGAGGTTTTCCGGAGTGCCCACGTACTCGACGTACTCCTCGAACGTCCGGCCCTGGGCGAAGCGCTCCGCCGTCACGGCCCCCACGCTCAGCCTCGCTCCATCGGCAGCGTCGGGTCGGCCGCCC
Organism: Candidatus Methylomirabilota bacterium; assembly: GCA_046725675.1. Lineage (GTDB taxonomy): Bacteria > Methylomirabilota > Methylomirabilia > Rokubacteriales > CSP1-6 > AR5. The sequence goes on along the minus strand of JBKOZA010000012.1, from coordinate 7,271 downwards.
ACTCGGAGAGCGAGGCGTCGTAGACGGCGACGTCGTCGCGCCCGAGCAGGGTGAGGGCGAAAGCGTCGCTCGACGCGGCGATGCCGCCGCCGCAGTAGGTCACCACGCGCCGGGCGTCGAGCGCGCCGGAGGCCTGAAACTTCGCGCGCAGCACGTCGGCGGGCCAGTAGGCGTGGGTCTTCGGATCCACCAGGTCGCGCGCCGGCACGTTCACGCTGCCGGCGATCCGGCCGGGCCGACCGTAGGCGACACCGCCGGTACCGCGGTGCTGCTCCTCGCTGAGGGCGTTCAGGACGCAGGACCCGGACTCGCCGACGGCGGCCAGGACGCCGGCCCGGTCGGCGAACAGCGTCGGGCGCGGGCGCGGCGTGAACGTCCGGGCCGGACGGGCGCCGGCATCGGTCGCGACCGCGCGGCCCTCCAGCGTCCACTTCTTGAAGCCGCCGTTCAGAACGGCCGCGTCGTCGAAGCCGAACGCGCGCAACATCCACCACACGCGGGCGGCCCACATGTTGACGGCGCGATCGTAGAGGATCACCCGGACGCCCTCGCCGACGCCCGCCCGTCCCATCGCCTCGGCGAACTGGGCGGCCGGCGGCATCATGAAGCGCAGCGTGGACGTGCGATCCGACAGCTCTTCAGGAAGGTCGACGAAGCCGGCGCCGGGGAGGTGGCCCTCCGCCCACTTCGCGTGGCCCGACTCGACACGGTAGCCGCCCGGCACCTCAGCGGGGTGCAGATAGACGGTGCACTCGAGGACCCGGAGGTCCCGGTCCTCGAGGTGCTGCGCGAGCCAGCCGGTCTCGACCAGGTACTGGGGCCGCGCGAAGTCCATCTCGCTATGCGCAGGCCAGCGCGTAGACGTCCTGCACGCCCTCGGGCAGCCGTGATTCACGCCAGTTCTTGCCGCCGTCCTGGGTGCCGAACACCTGGGCGCAGCGTGACACGCAGTAGACCTGGTCGGGATCGCGGGGGTGGAGCGCCAGCGCCATCATCGTGGCGTCGGCCTTGACGCCGTGATCGAGGCGCGACCACGTCCCCCCCAGATCGGTGCTGCGATAGAGCGAGCCGTCGCGGCTGCGCGCGGCCGGGCTGAGGGCAGCGTAGAGCGTGCGCGCATCGTGGGGCGACACGCGGATGTCGCGCCCGTAGGTGAGCGGTGAGAACCGGCCGATCTTCATGTCGCGCCAGCTCTGGCCACGGTCGTCGCTCCGGAACAGGCCCATGCGAACGGCCAGGAACACGCTGTCGGGCGCCGCGCTGCTGACCGCGAGGGCGTGGGCGTCGAGCATGCCCTCGGCCTCGCTGTCGCTCTGGATCATGCTCTTGAGGTTGATGTCGTCGGCGGCCAGCTGCACCAGGTCGGCGCTGCCGTCAGACCACGTCTCGCCGCCGTCGAGGCTGCGCATGGTGCCGCCGACTTCCAGCGCGGCGTGGATCTGATCGGGCGGGCCGGGCACGAGACCGATCCGCATCACCCGGCAGGCGAACGACATCTTCAGCTTCTCCGGCTGCCTGGCGTTGACCAGCCGCCGCCAGGTGTCGCCGCCGTCCTCGCTGCGGAAGACGCCCACCGGCGACGTGCCGGCATAGATCACGCGCGGCTTCCTGGGATGCACGGTGACCGACCACACCTGCAGGTCGCGCGGGAAGTCCGGCCGGGTGAACGTGTCGCCGCCGTCATCGCTGCGATAGGGGCCGTCCTGGGTGCCGACGAAGATCACCCGGCGATCGTCCGGGTGCACGGTGACGGCCTGGATCATCGGGGGGTCGGGCAACCCCTTGGTCAGGCGCTCCCAGCGGTCGTCGCCTACCCGCTGGCGGAAGAGCCCGCCCAGCGTTCCGCCCGTCAACTGCGCCGCACCGACGAAGACGTGGGAGGTGTCTGCATTGGCCATTGCCGTACCCTCGGTCATGGGTGAGTGCCTGATCGTCCGGTGGCCCAGAGGATAGCAGGTGAGCATAATACGGCGCACGCGACCTCAGGAGGACCCGTCATGCGCATCGGATTCATCGGGCTCGGGAACATGGGGGGGCCGATGGCCCTCAACCTCATCAAGGCTGGTCACACCCTCGTCGTCCACGACGTGCGGCGCGAGGCCGCCGCGCCGCACCTGGCGGCCGGAGCGAAGTGGTCGGACAGTCCGGCGGCCGTCGCCCGCGAGAGCGAGCTGATCCTGACCTCCCTCCCTGGCCCCCGCGAGGTCGAGGCGGTCGCGCTCGGGTCGAACGGCATCGTCCACGGCGCGATCGCCGGGACCATCTACGCGGACCTCTCGACCGGCTCGCCGACCGTGATGCGGAAGCTGTACGCCGCGTTCAAGGACCGGGGGGTGCACGTGCTCGACGCGCCGGTCTCCGGCGGCGTGTGGGGCGCCCAGCGCGGAAGCTTGCAAGTCATGGTGGGCGGCGACGAGGCGATCTACAACGAGGTCAAGGACGTGCTCAAGGCGGTGGGCGACAAGGTCGGCTACATGGGCGCGATCGGCTCGGGCACGATCGCCAAGCTCGTCCACAACATGATCTCCATCGCCGCCCGCAGCCTGGTGGCCGAGGGGTTCACGCTCGGCGTGAAGGCCGGCGTCAAGCCGGAAGCGCTGCTGGAAGCCATCCGCGGCGCCTCGTTCGGGCAGGGCCTGATCCTCTCGCAGATGATCCCCAACGTCATCTTCAAGGGCGCCTTCGACACCGTGCGCTTCGCCCTCAAGCTCGCCCGCAAGGACATCGGCCTGGCCACCGAGCTGGCGCGCGAGTACGACGTGCCGATGCCGATGGCCAGCGTGGCCGAGCAGATCATGATCGAGGCCCTCGCGCGGGGCTGGGGCGACAAGGACTCGACGGCGCCGTGGATGCTGCAAGAGGAGGCCGCCGGCGTCCAGGTGAGGGAGACGAAATGACCGGGGCGCTCGACGGCATCCGGGTGCTCGAGCTGGCCCGCTTCCAGGCCGGGCCGCGCGGGGGGATGCTGCTGTCGGACCTGGGCGCCGAGGTCATCAAGATCGAGCCGCCCGGCGGCGAGGAGACACGCCGCCACCCCCCGATGGTGCGTGGCCAGAGCGTCTACTTCGCCGTGTACAACCGCGGCAAGAAGAGCATCTGCCTGGACCTCCGCAGCGCGCGGGGCAAGGAGGTCTTCGCCGCGCTGGTCCCCCGGGCCGACATCGTGCTGGAAAACTTCCGCCCCGGCGTCATGGCCGCGATGGGCTTCGACTACCAGCGGCTACGGGCCCTGCACTCCGGGATCATTCTCGTGTCGGTCTCGGGCTTCGGCCAGTACGGTCCCTACCGCGATCGGCCTGCGTTCGACTCGCTCGGCCAAGCGCTGGGCGGCCTCATGGCGCTGACCGGCCAGCCCGAGGGCCATCCGGTCGGCACGGCATCGTCGGTGGTCGATCGCTACACCGCCCTGCACGCGACGATCGGCGCGCTGGCGGCCCTCCGACACCGCGAGCGTACCGGCGAAGGGCAGCTCGTGGACGTGTGCCTGCTCGACTCCGCGCTGACGATGGTCGAGATCCCCACCTCGTACTACCTGGCCACCGGCGCCGAAGGGGGCGAGGGCGGGCGGCCCCCCTACCGCGTGAAGGACGGCTGGGTCGTGATCGCCGCCGCCGGTCGCGAGATGGCCGGCAAGCTGATGAAGATCGTCGGCGGCCCTGCGGACGACACGCCGCTGGCCGGCAGCTCACCCGCCGGCGACCGGCGTGTGAAGATCGAGACGTGGTGCGCCGCCCACACCGTCGATGAGGTCTGCGCGGCGCTGCACGAGGCCGGCATCCCGGCGGCGCCGGTGCGGACGATCCCCGAGGTCGCGAAGGATCCGCACCTCTGGGAGCGCGAGATGCTCGTCAAGATGGAGGACCGCGTCGCTGGCGAGATGTACCTGCCGGGGGCGACGGTCAAGCTGTCGAAGACTCCGGCGCGCGTGGGACCGGTGCCGACGCCGGGGCAGCACACCGACGAGGTGCTGGGCGCGCTGCTCGGCTACGACCGGGCGGCGCTCGAGGCGCTGCGGCGCACGGGCGCGATCGCGTGAAATCGTGTGACCGCTGTCGCATTCTTTCCCGGAGGCTTCCGATGATTCACCTCCGTCTGGCTCCCCTCGCCAGCCTGCTGGCACTCGTCGCGGCGTGCGCGAGCCAGCCCTCACCGGCGTCCACGATCACGGTCCCGGACAGGCTCGCGCCCGGTGGGAACGCATCGCTGGGGCTGATCGTCCCCGCCCGTGGCGTGCAGATCTACGAATGCCGGGCCCGACGAGACCAGGCCGGTGGATACGAGTGGGTCTTCGTGGCCCCCGAGGCCGACCTCCTCGACGCGCGGGGCCACAAGATCGGACGACACTACGCCGGCCCGCACTGGGAATCGACCGATGGCAGCAAGATCGTGGGAACGGTGAAGGAACGCGCTGATGCCCCGGGAGGCAACGCCATTCCGTGGCTCCTGCTGGCCGCGAAGTCCGTCGGCCCGGAAGGCGCGTTCAGCAAGATCACGAGCGTACAGCGCGTGCGGACCGTGGGCGGCGTGGCGCCGACGACCGGCTGTACGCAAGCCACAGTGGGGACGTCGGCCCGCGTGAGCTACACGGCCGACTACTACTTTTTCACCCCCCGCTAGGCCGGTTTCGCGTGAACAGACCCGCAGGAGGAGGCGACATGTCGATCCGACTCGTGGTGACGATCACGGCAGCGCCGGGCAAGGGCACCGAGCTGGCGCAGGCGTACAAGGCCCGCTGCGCGGAGGCCGGGAAGGAGCCCGGCTGCGAGCAGTTCGAGATCTTCCAGGGTATCGCGGACCCCGACCGGCTGACCCTGCTCGAGCGCTGGGCCGACCAGGCCGCGCTGGACGCGCACGCGCGCCTCAACAGCACGCGGCCACCGCTCCGACCCGAGCTGCGTGCCGGCAGCGGCGAACGGGAAGACTACGAGTACAACCGTACTCGCTAGGTCGCGGCCGGGCCGGGGGGAGGGATCGATGACGGAGGCGTGGGAGCGCGCGGTCACGCGCGGCGATCTGCCCGCCGTCCGCGAGCTGTTGCGCGCCGGCACGGACGTCGACGCGCGCGATCGGTACGGCCAGACCGCCATCATGCTGGCGGCTCACCGGGGTCATGGTGAGGTCGTCCAGGCGCTCGCGGAGGCTGGCGCGGACCTGAACGTCGCCGCCAAGTACAATCTCACCGCGCTGATGCTCGCGGTCGTGGCGGGTCACGCCGGGGTGGCTCGTACGCTGGTCCGGGCGGGCGCCGATCTCGCGGTCAGGGGCACCGGCGCGCCGGGCTTCGCGGGGAAGACGGCGTACGATCTGGCGGTGGCGCGCGACATGGTGGAGCTCTACGCGGACCTCGCGCCCGCTGGCCTCCGCGCGTCCGATCCGGGGAGATGAGCCGTGAGCGAGCGGCGACTATCGCACGATGAGCGCCACCGACAGGGCGAGCAACACGCCGAGCGACAGGTTGAACGCCCGCCGTGCGCGTCGTCCCCGCAGGAGCCGCTGCACCCCGGCGCCGAATGCGAGCCAGACGAAGCCGCTGGGGAGCGCGGCGAGGGCGAACAGGCCGCCCAGGAGCGCCGACTGCGCGACGGCGCTCCCGGACTCCGGGCTCAGGTATGTCCCGGCGGCGCCCACGCTGACGACCCAGGCCTTCGGGTTCACCCACTGAAAGACCGCGGCTCCGACGAATCCGACCGGACGTTCTTCCACGAGGGTGTCGCCGCCGGCCGACGTGGCGATCCTCCACGCGAGCCACAGCAGGAACGCCGAGCCGCCCCATCTGAGCCCCGTCAGCGCGAGCGGGTGCCCGAGGACGACGCTTCCGAGCCCGAGGGGCACGAGGAACATCATCGACGCCATGCCGATGGTCGCGCCGAGCAGGCAGGGCAGTCCCTTCGCGACGCCCCCCCGCGCGCCGGCCGCCGTCAGCATGACGTTGCTCGGCCCCGGCGAGACCGCGGCCACCACGGCGAAGAGCAGGAAGGCAATCATGGCTCACGAGGACACCAGATTGACCGCCGTGCGTCTTGAACGATCGTGCGAGTGGTCGGCCGGCTGGATCGTGGGCGCGGGGCCCGTCGGCGGCGTCGAGCTGCTCCGCGCGTGGTTCGCGGGCCAGGGGTATGCGCGCCACCGCCACGACACGTACGCGATCGGCACGACTGAACGGGGCATCCAGGTGTTCGACTACCGTGGCGCGGTGCGGGCCAGCCGGCCGGGCCAGGTGGTGGTGCTTCACCCTGACGAGGCCCACGATGGCCGGGCCGGCACGGCGGCCGGGTTCGGATATCGGATCGTCTACGTCGAGCCTGGCCACATCGCGGCCGCGCTGCGCGATATCTGTGGACGCCACCAGCCGCTGCCCTTCGTGCGAGAGCCGGTGTCGATGAACGCTCGCCTCGCCCGCGCTGTCCGGAGCGCCTTTCGGTGCGACCTGGAATCGCTGGCGCTCGACTCCGTCGTGGTGGCCCTCGCCGAGGGCCTGCTGAGCGCCGCGGAGGAGGACGGGCGATCAGTGCCTGCGCCCCGGATCGACGTCGCCGCGGTGGAGCGGGGGCGGCAGTTCCTCGATGCGGAGCGGACGCGTGTGGTGCATTCCACGGAGCTGGAAGTCGCGACGGGGCTGACCCGGTACGCGCTGGCCCGTCAGTTCAGGGCGATGCACGGCACGAGCCCGTATCGCTATCTGATCGGACGCCGTCTCGATCTCGCGCGCCTGCGTCTTCGCGGTGACCAGCCTCTGGTCGACGTGGCGGGCGGGACGGGATTCGCCGATCAGGCGCATTTCACCCGCGCGTTCAAGGCGACGTTCGGACTGACGCCCGCGCGATACCGCGCCCTGAGCGCTGGAGCCGTCGCCGGAGCCTAGGCCTCCGCACCGGTATCGCATGAACACCCCTTTGCGCCTCTCGATCGTGATACCCACCTTCAACGAGCGGTCGAACATCTGCGAACTGCTGAGCCATCTCGAGGCGACTCTGGGTGCCACGGGTTGGGAAGTGATATTCGTCGACGATGACTCTCCGGACGAGACGGCGTCCCTGGTGCGCACGATTGCCCGAACCGATCCTCGAGTACGGTGCCTGCAGCGGATCGGCCGGCGCGGGCTCTCTTCCGCCTGCATCGACGGAATGCTGGCGAGCGCAGGGCCGATCATCGCGGTCATGGATGCGGACCTCCAGCACGATGAAACCATCCTGCCGAAGATGCTTTCCGAGATCGAGCTGGGCGACGCCGACGTCGTGATCGGAACCCGCTACGGGGCCGGCGGCAGCACC
>JBKOZA010000011.1:0-1705 GCA_046725675.1 Candidatus Methylomirabilota bacterium | reverse complement strand
TGGCTGCAGATCGTCCGCCATGGCGACCTCGCGGCGCTGGCCGAGCGACAGTATTCGCGCACCGTCGTGCTGCAGGCCCAGCGCGGCCCGATCGTCGATCGGCACGGCGCGGCCCTGGCGACGTCCAGCCCGGCCGAGTCCCTCTTCGCGCAGCCGCGCGCCGTGGGCGATCCGGTCCGCGTTGCCGCGCGCCTGGCGCCGCTGCTCTCGTTGCCCGAGCGCGAGCTGCACGCCGCGCTGACCAGCGGCAAGCCGTTCGTGTGGCTGCGTCGACGGCTGCCGCCGGCGACGGCCGCCGACGTCCGCGCGCTCCGCGAGCCCGGCCTCGGGTTCCTGCCCGAGCCGCTGCGGCTCTATCCCAACCGCGAGCTGGCCGCGCACGTCGTCGGGTTCGAGGGCATCGACGGCGGCCTCGAGGGGATCGAGCGCGCGATGAACGAAGTCCTGACGGGGGGGCCCGGCAAGGCCGTCGTGGGCCGCGACGCGCTCGGCCGCGAGGTCGTCACCGAGGCGGTGCTCCAGCAGCCGCGGCCCGGCCACGGGGTCACGCTCACGCTGGACCGCACGATCCAGTACCTGGCCGAGCGTGAGATCGACGCCGCCTATCGCCGCACCCACGCCAAGGCCGCCATGGCGGTCGTGATGGATCCCCGCACGGGCGATGTGCTCGCGATGGCGATCCGCCCGACGTTCAACCCCAACGCCTTCCTGGACGCGCCCTCGCGCGAGCACTGGCGCAACCGGGCGGTCACTGACCCCTTCGAGCCCGGCTCCACCTTCAAGATCATCCTGGCTGCGGCGGCCCTCGAGGAGGGCGTCGTGAGCCCCGACGACAGGATCTGGGCCGAGAACGGCCACATCACCATCGCCAAGACCACGATCCACGACTGGAAGAAGTACGGCTGGCTGACCTTCGGCGAGGTACTGCAGAACTCCTCCAACGTGGGCTCGATCAAGGTCGGCCTCACGCTAGGCCGCGAGCGCTACTACCGCTACATGACGGCCTTCGGCTTCGGCACCACGACCGGCGTCGGCCTGGCCGGCGAGAGCCGCGGTCAGCTACGCGAGCCCCCGCGCTGGTCGGCCCTGTCGCTGCCGACCATGTCCATCGGTCAGGAGATCTCCGTCACCGCGATGCAGATGGTCGCCGCGTTCGCCGCCGTCGCCAACGGGGGCACGCTGATGCAGCCGCGCCTGGTCCACGCGGTGTTCGATGCCGACGGCCGGGAGGCCCGACGCTTCGAACCCAAGGCCGTCCGCCAGGTGATCTCGCCGGAGACGGCGAGGACCCTCACGCGGCTGATGACCCAGGTGGTGGCGGCCGGAACCGGTCACAACGCCGCGATCGCCGGCTACGAGGTCGCCGGCAAGACCGGCACCGCGCAGAAGCTGGACCCGGTCACGCGGCGCTACTCGCGCAACCCGGGCGTGCTGTCGTTCATCGGCTTCGCGCCGGCCGACGATCCGCGACTGGTGATGCTGGTGATGCTGGACGAGCCCCGGAACGAGAAGTGGGGCAGCGAGGCAGCCGCGCCGATCTTCGCGGCGATCGGCGGCGAGGTGCTGCGCTACCTCGACGTGCCGTCCCAAGACGCCGCGCCGCTGTCCATCGTGACCGGGCCCGCCGAGGGAGCGGCCGGGCGCGTCCGGCTGGCCAGCGCGGCCGCCGCCGAGGCGGCCGGCGACGCGGGGGTCATGCCGGACC
>JBKOZA010000010.1:0-3011 GCA_046725675.1 Candidatus Methylomirabilota bacterium | reverse complement strand
ACGATGTCGAGGCCGACGAGCATGCTCTCCTCTCGCTCATCGCCTCGCTCGACGACGAGCCGCGTCGTGCCTGCGTCGCCCTGCTCACCATGACCGGCCTGTGCCCGACCGACGGCGGCGCCGCGCTGCTCGAGGTCGCGGGGTGGCTCCTGGCCGCGGCCATCGCGCGTGGCCCCACGACGATCCTCCGGGTCCGCCTCGGTCCCGAGGCCGTCGACCCCCGACGTGCCGCGCGGTAAGGTCATCGCCACCATGCACGTGGCGGCGGCCGCTCTCCTGCTCGTGTTCCAGGCCGTCGGCTTCGTTCACGCCGCGACCTCGGTGGAGGAAATCATTGCCGACGTGCGCGCTGCCACGGTCCGCTACCTGGACATCGCGCGCGCGCGTGAAGACGGCTTCGTGCAGGTCAGTGGCATGGAACCCGGGCACGGTTACCACTTCGTGAACCCGACCGCCCAGATGTTCACGGCCACCACCGCGCTGGCGTCGCGCACTCTCGACCTCACCCGCCCGTCGATCCTGCTCTACGTCGAGCGCGACGGGGCCTGGCAACTCGTCGGCGTCGAGTACGCGCTGGCGACGCTGCCCGCGGTCAATCCGCTGCCGGGCGCGGAGTGGCGCCAGCACGAAGCGTCGTGTCACTACCGGGATCATCGCGAGATCGCCCACCCCCGCATGAGCGAGTGCGCGCCCCGGCACCCAGTGAGCGGCTCGCCCTTCGTGTTCTGGCATCCCTCCATGGTCGTCGCCCACGTGTGGGCGTGGTATCCCAACCCGGCCGGACCGTTCGCGGCCGAGAACCGCTACCTCACACCCTACGGGGGGACGGCGTCCCCCGGCCACGAGCACCGGCGGTCGGAAGGCGAGGTCCGCTACTCCCAGATGAACCACCGCGTGGCCGGGACGTTCTTGGTCGCGCTGGCGGCGCTCACGCTGTGGGGCCTGCTCCGTCCCAGCCGGGTGCCGGCCGCCGCCGTGCTCTGGATCGTCTTCGGGCTCTACCTCTTCGTCAGCTCCGATCCCGAGGCGTGGCCGCTCGGGCCCCGGCGCTTCGCGGAGATCTTCGAGGATTCTCTGGTCGTCCAGCACAAACTGCTGGCGCTGATCCCCATCGCCCTCGGCGTGGCCGATCTCGCGCGCCGGGCCGACGTCCTGAGCGCGCGGACGGCGGCTCTTTCGGTGGCGCTGCTGACGGCCGTGGGAGGAGGCGCGCTCTTCTACCACGATCACGAAGGGGGCGTGCACCTCGACCGCGTCTTCCTGCAGCACGCCGCCATCGGGTTTGCCGGCTTCGTCGCGGCGGGGCTGCTCGTGTTGGTGGACCGTCGGCCGGGCGCCGCGCGCCTGACCCGGTGGGCGTGGCCGGCGACGCTGGCCGCCGTCGGCGTCCTGCTGCTGTTCTACGTCGAATGAGACCACGGCCGGAGCGTGCCCCCTGGTGACATTGTCGGGATGTTGTGCTATCCGTGCTCCCGAACGCTCAGCTCGGGAATGAAAGTCTGCAATGGGTGAGTCGACCGATGACCGGTCGGCTCAATGGGCACCGTCACGGGGGGCGGCGATCCATGTCGGGGATCCCCGTGAAGGGAGAATTCCGGATGAGAACAAGGTATGCCGTCGCATTGGCGATCGTGGTCGGCTTCGGACTCGGCGCTATCACGGTCCAGACCCTCCACGCCCAGGCCAAACCGCCCATCTACTACATTGCCGAGATCGATGTGACCAACCTGGACGCCTACACGAAGGAGTACGCGCCAAAGGCGCAAGCGTTGATCAAGGCGTCCGGAGGTCGACTCCTCGCTGCCGGCCAGAAGGTCACCTCGATCGAGGGGGCGCCGCCGAAGCCACGCGTCGCGGTGCAGGTCTGGGACAGCATGGAGAAGATTCAGGCTTGGCGCAATTCCGCGGAGTTCAAGGAAATCAGGAAGGTCGGCGAGAAATACGCGAAGTTCCGGTCCTTCACGGTCGAGGGCCTACCGCAGTAGCTCTCCGGTCCGCCCCGCGGGCAGGATCGAGGCCGCCGAGCGAGGCGGCCTCGTCGCGTCGAGGGCAGGGCTAGGGATGCCATCACCCGGCCTCGCGCGCATCGGCGTCGCGTTCAGCGGCGGGCTGCCGCCCGCCGACATCGTCGAGTGCGTGAAGCTGGCCGAGGCCCTCGGTTACGAGTCGGCCTGGGTCGCCGAAGGTCATGGTGGCGACCAGTTCGCGATCCTCGGGGCCTGCGCGGTCGCGACCCGGCGGATCCTCCTCGGCACGAGCATCTCCAGCGTGTTCGTCCGCAGCGCGAGCACGATCGGCATGGCGGCGGCAACCCTCGACCAGCTGTCCGGCGGTCGGTTCGTCCTGGGCCTGGGTTCGAGTCATCGCGTGCAGGTCGAGCCGGAGCACGGGATCGCGTTCGTGCAGCCGACCGCCCGGCTGCGCGACACCATCGCGATCGCGCGGGCGCTGATCCGTGACGGCGTGGTCTCGCATCGCGGCGAGACCGTGACCATCGAGCGGTTCGACCTGTGGTTCCGGCCCCACCGGCCCGAGATTCCGATTTACGTGGCGGCGCTCTTTCCACGCCTGCTCGAGGTGGCCGGGGAGTTGGCCCAGGGGGTGCTCCTCACCTGGCCCACGCCGAGCGCGATCGCGCGAGCCGTCGAGCACGTGGCGACGGGCGCGCGCCGGGCCGCGCGGCCGCCGGAGGCGGTCGACGTGGCGTCGCTGATTCCGTGCGCCGTCGCCGACACTCTCGCCGCCGCCCGCGCTGCGATGCGACCGGCCGTCGGCCTCTACGCCGGGTTTTTTCCGCGGTACAACCGGTTGCTCGCCGAGGCGGGGTTCGCGGAGGCCGTCCGCGCGATCAAGGACGCCTTCGATCGGGACGGCCGCGACGCCGCGGCCGGGGTCGTGCCCGACGAGCTGATCGACGCGGTGGCGCTCGCGGGTACTCCGGACACCTGCCGCGAGCGGCTCGTGGCCTATCGCCGCGCCGGGCTGGCGTTGCCGATCGTGAGCCCGCGGGT
>JBKOZA010000009.1:0-4061 GCA_046725675.1 Candidatus Methylomirabilota bacterium | reverse complement strand
CGGCCTCGATGCGACGGTGGCCTACGTCGCGACCCGCTCGCCGATCAGCGACCCGTACGCGCGCTTCCAGCAGGCGGAGCGGATGAAGCGCGAGGGGATGATCGAGAACAGCCGGATCTACTTCAACCCCTGGGAGACGATTCACGAGGGCAACCCGCAGCAGATCCTCGAGCGCCGCGAGGCGGTCACGCTGGTGCCGATGCTGATCATGCAGGGCGCCCTCGACGACAACGTGCTGCCGGCCGTGCAGGAGAAGTTCGCGGCCACGTACCGCGCCGCCGGCGGCGTGTGCGAGCTGAGCATCTTCGAGGGCAGCGAGCACGAGTGGGTCGCCAAGCCCGGGGCGCAGACCGAGCGCGCGCGCGAGATGGTCAAGGCGTTCATCGCGCGCCAGCTGAGGGCGTGACGACCGGCTAGGCCAGATGCTTCTTGAAGAAGGCGATCGTCCGCTCCCACGCCAGCTTGGCCGATGCCTCGTGATAACGCGGCGTCGAGTTGTTGTGAAAGCCGTGCTGGGTGCCGGGATAGATGTGCATCTCGTACTGGACGCCGGCCGCCTTCAGGGCGGCCTCGTAGGCGGGCCACAGCGCATTGATGCGCTCGTCGTTCTCGGCATACTGGATCAGTAGCGGCGCCTTGATGGCCGGCACGCGCGCGGTCTCGGCCGCGGCGCCGTAGAACGGGACACCCGCGTTCATCTCGGCGCCGAGCGTGGCCGCCAGGAAATTGGTCGTGCCGCCCCCCCAGCAGAAACCCGTCACCCCCAGCTTGCCGGCGGACAGCGCGTGCGCTCTCAGGAAACGCGCGCTGTTGACCATGTCTTCGCGCAGCTTGGCCTGGTCGAGGCCGGCCTGCAGCGCGCGGCCGTCGTCGTCGTTGCCCGGGTACCCGCCGACGGGGGATAGGCCGTCGGGCGCGAGCGCCAGGAACCCCTCGGTCGCGGCCCGGCGCGCCACGTCCTCGATGTACGGATTGAGCCCTCGGTTCTCGTGGATCACCAGGACGGCGGGGAACGGCCCCTGCGCACTCGGCTGCACGAGGTACCCGCGCATGGTGCCGGAGGTCCCGCCCGGTGACGGGTAGGTCACGTAGCGGGCCTTGATCCGCTGGTCGGTGAAGGAGATCGTCTGGGCGAGCGCATAGCGGGGCAGCAGCGCCTGGGCCATGGCCAGCGCCGACACGCCGCCGACCGTCAGCACACCGGCCCGCTCGAGGAACTCACGCCGGTCGATACGCCCGTGGCAATACTCATCGTAGAGATCGAAGACGCGCTGGTCGATCTCGCTCTGCGTCAGCTCCGCCATGGCTCGAGCTCCTCCTCAAGACGCCGAATCGCGTGGGCGAATCTCTCCTCCGACGACGGCGAACCGCGCCGATCCTAGCACGTATTGCGGGTGACCCCGGGAGGGCGCAGTCACCGCCCACCCTCGGCAAGACGTCAACGTCGCGATAGACTCTCGGCGCAGGACGACCCAACCGAACGTGACGATCGACGGCGGCCTGGACGGCGTAGCCGTCGGCGTCGTGGCGGGGTCGGCTGTACCGTGCGGTCAGGACGGCGCCGCCGGCGTGCCGGCCGGCAGCCCTGACCGCGATCCCGTACTATGCGTGGGCGAACATGGAACCCGGAGCGATGCGCGTGTGGATTCCGCGCGCGGAGGATCGAGCATGACGATGAAGCGGATCACCGGCTGCGTGTTGCTCGTTGTCCTGACCGTCGCCCTGATGGCCGGCGGCGCGGCGTGGGCACAGGGCAAGAGTCTCACCCTCTCGATGCTCGCCGGCTACAAGGAGGACGTGCTCCGCGCCAACCTGCCGGAGTTCGAGAAGAAGACTGGCGTCAAGGTCGTGATCGACGCCGCGCCCTTCGGCGACCTCTACAAGAAGCAGCTGCTGTCCCTGAGCACCGGCGGCGGCCGCTACGACGTGCTGTTCATGGATGAGCCGTGGATCCCGCCGCTGTCGGAGTTCCTGCTGCCGCTCAACGAGCGGATGAAGACGCTGGACCTTGCCGACTTCGTTCCCACCACCGTGGCGGCCGGCGCCTTCCAGGGCACGCAGTATGCGATCCCCGTGGATCCCAACGTGCAGATCCTCGTCTACCGCAAGGATCTCTTCGAGGCCAAGAGCCTGAAGCCGCCGGCCACGTGGGACGAGTTGCTGGCCGCGGCCAGGGCGTTCCACGATCCGGCCAAGGAGCGGTACGGGATCGCGGTCACCGCCAGCAGCGACATCCAGACCGCGCTCTACATGCTGCTGACCCAGTGGTCGTACGGTGCCGAGCTCGTCGACGCGAGCGGGCGCGGTGGTCTCAACACGCCGGCCGGGCGCAAGGGCGGCGAGGTGTTCCTCGAGCTGCTGAAGTCTACCCCGCCCAACGTGCGCAGCTACAACTTCGCCGACGTGAACAAGGCGATCCAGCTCGGCCAGGCCGCCATGGCCATCCAGTGGGCGTCGGGGGCGCGGCCGATGGAGGACAAGACCAAGTCCACCGTCGCCGGCAAGCTCGGCTACGCGCGGGTGCCGAAAGCGGTGCGGCAGACGCCGATGCGCGGGGTGTGGACGATCGCGATCGCCAAGAACAGCGCCAACCAGGAGGCGGCCTGGCAATTCGCCACCTGGCTGTCCGGCAAGGAGTTCGGCCAGGCCGCCGTGAAGTACCCGAGCGCGACCTCGGCCATCCACAGCCCGCGCGTGTCCGTGCTCCAGGACGCCTCCACCCGGGCGTTCCTGCCGTATGCCGACACGCTGCTGGACAGCCTGCAGATCACCAAGGAGCGGCCGCGGCTGCGCGAGTACGCCGACATCCAGGAACACTTGCGCGTCACCGCCGGCAAGCTCACGGCTGGCGAGCTGACGCTCGACGCCGCGCTGAAGGAGATCGACGCGGGCACGAACCGGATCCTCGGAAAGTAGCGGCGGCGAGCGGGCGATGGCCGTCGGCGGCGCGGGACGCTGGTTCCTGCTGCCGGGCCTGGTCTTCCTGTTCGCCATCGACCTGATCCCGCTGCTCTACTCGGCGTGGGTCAGCCTCTACACCTGGTGGCTGATCCGCCCGCGCGACATCCGCTTCGTCGGGCTCGCGAACTACCTGCGACTCGCGGCCGATCCCGAGTTCGCGCGGGCTGTCGTCGTCACCACGCTGTTCACGACCGGCGCGGTCGTGATCGAGTTCCTCGCCGGCCTGGGGCTGGCGCTGCTGTTCGCCCAGCCGCTGCGCTTCCTGCGGCCCCTGCGCGTCCTGCTACTCCTGCCGCTCTTCGTCGTGCCGGTGGTCGGCGCCACCATGTGGCGAGTGATCTTCCATCCCGAGGTCGGCGTCCTCAACCACTACCTGGCCATGCTCGGACTCGGACGCCCACCGTGGCTGAGCGATCCCACGCTGGCCCTGGTGTCGATCACGCTCGTGGACGCGTGGCGGACGATCCCGTTCATGTTCCTCGTGATCTACGCCGGGCTCGAGGTGCTGCCGGCCGAGCTGTTCGAGGCCGCCGCGGTGGACGGCGCCTCCGGCTGGCAGAGCTTCCGCCACATCACGGTGCCGCTGCTGACCTACATCATGCTCCTGGCCGTCCTCATCCGCGCCATGGACGCCTTCCGCGAGTTCGACATCATCTTCGTCCTCACCGGCGGCGGGCCGGGCACGGCGACGCAGACGATCCAGATCCTCAACTACCGGGCGTTCGGTTTGGGCCACATGGGAGAGGCGAACGCGATCGGCATGGTGACGCTGGCCCTGGTGGCGGCGATGTGCTGGGTGTTGATGCGCGCGGTCCTGCGTCCGCGCGGCGCCCAGGCCTGACATGGGGCCCACGCGGTTGCGCGCCGCGCTGACGGCGGCGGTACTCCTGCCGGTGCTGGCCTGGACGCTGTTCCCGATCTACTGGATCACCACCGCGTCGTTCAAGACCGAGCTGGCCCTCTACGCCCGGCCGCCGCAGTGGCTGTTCACGCCCATCCTCGACAACTACACGCGCGTGCTGACCAACATCCCGTTCGTGCAATACCTCAAAAACAGCCTGGTGATCGCCATCGGCACCACCCTCGGCAGCCTGGTGCTC
>JBKOZA010000008.1:0-1975 GCA_046725675.1 Candidatus Methylomirabilota bacterium | reverse complement strand
GTGAAGGTCTCGCCGGCGCGGATCGGCCGGTGCAGCTCGAACTCCTGCTCGCCGTGCAGCAGCCGCGAGATGTCGGTGCCGAGCTCGCGCAGGAAAGCGGCGCTGTCGGCGCCGTCCCGGAACGTCGTCATGAAGGTCGGCGGCGCGATGATGTCGCCCCACGCCGACGCCTGACCGACTCGATCGTCCAGGTACAGGGGGTTGTCGTCTCCGATCGCCCGCGCGAACTCCTTGATCTTCCCGCGCTCGACGGTGACGACGAACGGCGGGGACTCTTTCCCGATGACGCCCTTGTTGATCTGGGCCGGCATCAGCCCGTGCCTTTCTTCGTGGTGCGCTGCGGGAGCGTGGCCGGGTCGGAGACGGCCGCCCGCCCGTGGCGCCGGCGGGGCGGCGAGCTGGCGCATCTCGACCCTAGTGCCGACAGTGGAGGCGCGAGAGGCATCGCCGGGTTGTACCGCGGGAGCCACCGGCATTGCAAGACCGCCGCGTCGCGGTGGAGCCAACGCACCGTGCCATCATACGCCGATGATCCGGTGGGCCACGGCGGCCGGCGCGTTCGTGATCTCGCTCGACTCCACGATGAACATCGCGTTCCCGGCCATCGTCGCCGAGTTCGCCGTTGCGCCCGAGCGCGTGCGCTGGGTGATCGTCGCCTACGTCCTCGTCTACGCCGTGACCTCCCTGGCCGGGGGCGCCCTCGGCGACCGGATCGGTCACGGTCGAGTCTTCCGAGCGGGGCTCGCCCTGAGCGTGGCGGCGTTCGTGATGGGCGGGCTGGCGCCGACGTTCGGCTGGCTGCTGGCCGCGCGGGTCGTGCAGGGCCTGGGCGGCGGCGGCGTGTACGGGACGTCGCCGGGCCTGGTCACGCTCGGCGTGCCGGCGGCGCGGCGCGGCCGCGCGCTGGGCTTCCTGGGCGCGGCGATGGGCCTCGGTCTCAGCGTGGGACCGGTGATCGCCGGCGTGCTGGTGGACCTCTTCGGCTGGCGCGCCGTGTTCCACTTCCGGCTGCCGCTGGCGGTGGCGGTGCTGGCCTGGGCGTGGGCGGCGATGCCGGCGTCGCCGGGCCCGCGCGCGGCCCGGCTGCTCGCCGCGCGCGCCTTGCTGCGCGGCCCGGTGATGCTGCCGGGAGCGCTGTCGTTCGTCGCCAACGCCGGCGTGTTCGCGATCTGGCTGCTGGCGCCGTTCTATCTCGTGTCCGCGCGGGGCATGGAGGCCTCGATCGCGGGCCTGCTCTTCATGCTGACCCCGCTCGGCACGACGCTGGCCGCACCGGTCGCCGGGCGCCTCGCCGATCGCGCGGGCTCGCGCCTGCCGATGATCGTCGGGCTGGGGCTCGAGGCGGCGGGGCTGGCGCTGCTGAGCCGCGCCGAGCCGGCGTCGTCGATCTGGCTGGTGGCCGTGGCGCTCTTCGCGGCCGGTTTCGGGCTCGGTGTCTTCCAGGTGCCGAACATGGCCGTGACCATGGCGGCGTTTCCCGTCGCCCACCAGGGCGCCGCCGGCGGCGCCGCATTCCTGGCCCGCACGCTCGGTGTGGTCGCCGGCGTGCTCGGTCTCGCGCAGCTCTTCGCGATGCGCCGCCTCGTGGTCGGCCTCGCCGCCGCGGCCGCCGAGGCGTTCGTGGCAGCGGCGCTCGCGGTGGCGCTCGCCGCACTGCTGGCGGCGCTGATCCGTGACGCGCGTGCCGAGACCCCGGGCTATACTGCGCGACGATGAGAGTCCTCAGCCCGCTCGGCAGCACGCCCGACGCCGTCAAGCCGCTCGCGCGCCGCCGGCCGAGCCTGGCGGGATTGCGGATCGGCGTGCTCGACAACTCCAAGCCGAACGCCGACGTGCTCCTGGACGGCGTGGCCGAAGCGCTGGCGGCTCGGGCCGGCGGCGCCACGATCCGTCGCTGGACCAAGCCGGGCTCCTCGCGCCCGGCCACCATGATCGAGGAGATCGTGGCATCGGCCGACGTCGTCCTCACAGGAAC
>JBKOZA010000007.1:0-1457 GCA_046725675.1 Candidatus Methylomirabilota bacterium | reverse complement strand
TGCATGCAGGCCAAGTGCAACGTCTTCGCCTCGATCCTGGCCGCGACGACCCGGCGCGTGAAGCTCGTGCTGCTCGGCAATCCGCTGCCGCTCGCCGACAACCCGGTCCGGCTGGCCGAGGAGCTGGCCATGATCGACATGGTCTCGCGCGGCCGCCTCGTCTCGGGGTTCGTGCGCGGCGGCGGCCAGGAGCAGCTCGCCGCCGGCGTCAACCCGGCCTTCAACCGCGAGCGCTTCGAGGAGGCCCACGACCTGATCGTCAAGGCGTGGACCCAGACGGGCCCGTTTCGCTGGGAGGGCACGCACTACCAGCACCGGGTCGTGAACCCGTGGGCGGTGCCCCTGCAGAAGCCGCATCCGCGCGTGTGGATCCCCGGCGTGCTGAGCAAGGAGACGATCGTGTGGGCGGCGAAGAAGCGCTATCCCTACATCGCGCTCAGCACCGAGATCGAGGCGACCAAGAAGATCTGGGAGCTGTACGACAAGGTCGCGCAGGAAACGGGTTACGCGGGCGGGCCCGAGTACCGCGGCTACCTGCAGCGCTGCCACGTCGCCGAGACCGACGAGAAGGCGATGGAGAACGCCCGGCAGTTCATGTGGATGCAGGGCGAGTTCACCGGGCTGGCCCATCCCGTGTGGTCGAGCCCGTCGGGCTACTTCTCGCCGTCCTACCGCACCGCGTTCGTGGAGTACGCGGTGGGCCGCCGCTCCAACCCGCGCGGCGCCGCCTTCGAGGACCAGATCCGGAACCAGCAGATCGTGGCCGGCACCCCGAAGACCGTGATCCCCAAGCTGCGCCGCCTGCTGGAGGAGACGCGGCCCTCGATCATGGGCTTCTGGGCCTCCGACGGCTTCGTCTCCAACGAGGACACCCGGACCTGCATCCGGCTGCTCGGCCAGGAGGTGCTGCCGGCGCTGCGCGACATCGGCAAGGAGCTGGGGCTGTGGAGCCCGTTCGAGGCCAACGCGCCGACGAGCATCGTGTTCCCCGATCCGGCCCTGCCGGCCGGCGCCGCCGCCTAGCCGGATCCCCGCTGGAACGCCGCGGCCTTCGGCGTCGCCCGCTGATGCCACGCGGTTCATAGGAGAACGCGCATGCGAGTGTCGGCAGCCACGATCCGGGAGCAGCTCGTGTCGGTCCTGCGCGCGTGGGGGATGTCGGACGAGCACGCCGGCATCACCGCCGAGATGATGGTCGAGACGGACCTGCGGGGTGTCGACTCTCACGGCATCTCGATGCTGCCGACCTACGACCGCGAGTTCCGGGCCGGGCGGCTGACGATGCGCCCGTCCTACAAGACCGTCCGCGAGGGGCCGGCGTTCGCGCTGATCGACGCCGACGCCTCGCTCGGCCACCCGGTGTCGGTCTACGCGATGAACCTGGCGGTCGACAAGTGCCGGGAGAGCGGCGTGGCCGTCGTGTCCGTCTTCAACTCGCACCACTTCGGCGCCGCCGG
>JBKOZA010000006.1:0-11593 GCA_046725675.1 Candidatus Methylomirabilota bacterium | reverse complement strand
CCGATGATGCCGAGCGTGCGGCCCGACAGCTCGTAGACCGGGGTGTCGGCGGGCCCGCCCACGCGCCACTTGCCGGCGACGATGTCGTTGTGGAACTTCACGACGCGCTTGAGCACGGCCAGGATCAGCATGAGCGTGTGCTCGGCCACCGCGATGGCGTTGGCGCCGCCGTTGTTGGCGACCGGCACCTTGGCCTTGCGCGCCGCCTCGACGTCCACGCGGTCGTAGCCGGCGCTGAGCAGCTGGACGAGCTTCAGCTTCGGCGCCGCCCGGAAGAACTCGCCGCCCATCTGACGGGCCAAGCCCATGTAGTACTCGGCGTCGGCGGCCGCCTCGTAGAACTCGGGCGTGCCGGGATCGACCGGCACCAGGTCGAAGCCGGGCGGCGCCAGCTCGCGCACGAGCGCCATGACGCTGTCGGGCTGCCTGGGCGAGAACAGGATCTTGGGGGGCATGGCTCTCTCCTTCACGGCTGGGCGAGCGGGATCGTGGCGGTCACGACGGGCTCCGGGCTGACCACGCGTGTGGTGTGACCCTGCCCGGTGGTGTCCTCGACGAGCCGGGCGTCGCCGGGGCCGAAGACGTGCTTGGAGCCGTCGCCCAGCCCGATCTCGAGCTGGCCGGACAGGATGACGACGAACTGGCGGCGCGGCGCCGGGTGCCAGTCGAGGAATCGCCCCACCGGCCACACGCTGAACGAGATCTTCGAGGCCGGCAGCCCCTCGAGCCAGTCCGTCTTCTTCGCGACGTCGATCGTCTCGATCCGCCCCTGCCCGTCGGGCCCCGTGTACAGTCGGAACGTTCCCATGAGTACCTCCTTGCGGTGTCGCGCGGGATGCTAGCATACGGGCGCCATGAGCGAGGCGAGACCTGGCCCGACCTCCCACACGTACTTCTCCCAGCGGCTGCGCCTGCACTACGTGGACTGGGGCAACCCCGACCGGCCGCCCCTGCTGCTCATCCACGGAGGTCGCGACCACTGCCGCAACTGGGACTGGACGGCCGCGGCCCTGCGCGACGACTGGCACGTCATCGCTCCCGACCTGCGCGGCCACGGCGACAGCCAGTGGTCGACCGACGCCAACTACACGATGGCCGGTTACATCTACGACCTGGCCCAGCTCGTCCATCAGCAGCGGCTGGCGCCGGTGACGATCGTCGCCCACTCGTTGGGCGGCGTCATCGCGCTCCGCTACGCCGGCATCTACCCGCGCACCGTCGCCCGCCTGATCGCCATCGAAGGCCTGGGGCCGCCGCCGGCGGTGCTGGCCGAGTACCGCAAGAAACCCATCGCCGAGCGCATGGACGAGTGGATCCGCGAGCAGCGCATGCTGTCGGGTCGACTGCCCCGCCGCTACGCCTCCATCGAGGACGCGTTCAAGCGCCTGCAGGAAGAGAACCCGCACCTGACCGCGGAGCAGGCCCGCCACCTGACCGAGCACGGGGTCAACCAGAACGAGGACGGGACGTACTCCTGGAAGTTCGACAACTACGTGCGCGCGTTCCCGCCCTACGACATGTCGGGCCAGGATGTGAAGGAGCTGTGGGGCCGCATCGGCTGCTCCACGCTGCTGCTCTACGGCAAGGAGAGTCGCTGGGCCGGTGATCCCGTCGCCGACGGGCGCGCCGCGCTCTTCCGGAATGCCCGCGTCGTCGGGGTCGAGGGTGCCGGCCACTGGCTGCACCACGACCGGCTGGACGAGTTCCTCCGGATCGTGCGGGAATTCCTCCGGGCACGATGACCGTGCTCGATAAGGACGAGCTCAAGCGGCACCTCGGCCGAACGCAGACGGCCACCGACGTGCTGTCCCCCGGCCCCGCCAACCTGCTGCGGCTGGCATTCGGGCGTCCGGGGCCCGAGTTGAAGGAGGGCGACCCGCTGCCGCCGGCGTGGCTGGCGCTCTACTTCCTGCCCCGTTATGGACCCGACGAGCTGCGTCCCGACGGCAGTCCCCGCGACGCCGGCGTGGTGCCGCCGATGCCGATGCCACGCCGCATGTTCGCCGGTGAGCGCGTCACCTTCCACCGCCCGCTGCACCTCGGCGACGCCGTGCGCCGGGAGACCACGCTGGCCGACATCGCGCTCAAGACGGGCAGTACCGGCACGCTGGTCTTCGCCACCGTCGTCAACCGGGTGTTCGGCCCCGGCGGCCTGGCGGTGGAGGACGAGCGGCGCACGGTGTTCCGCGAGGAGGTGAAGGCCGGCGAGCGCAACCAGGCGCCGCGTCGCGAGCCGGCGCCGACCGAGGTGCCGTGGCGCCGGCGCGTCGCGCCCGATCCGGTGCTCCTGTTCCGCTTCTCGGCGCTGACGTTCAACAGCCACCGGATTCACTACGATCTGCGGTGGGCGACCGAGACCGAGGGCTACCCCGGCCTGGTCGTGCACGGCCCGCTGACGACGACGCTGCTGATCGACTTCGCGCGCGACTCCAGCCCGGGGCGCACCATCCGCGGGTACGCCACCCAGGCGCGGGCCCCCCTGTTCGACGTCGCGCCGTTCGAGCTGCGTGGCCGCCCGACCGCCGACAGCCGCGGCGCCGAACTGTGGGCGGTGACCCCCGAAGGCACGATCGCCATGAGCGCGGAGGTGGAGCTTGCTGCGTGACGTCCCCGCCGGCGGCTACCGCTTCCTGCCCGGCATCCCGGCCTTCTCGTCCGGCGTCGTCGCCATGCCAGGCTGGGAGATCGTCCACGTGACGCTGGCCGCGCCGGCGCCGTGGCGCGAGGGGTTCGCCCGCATCGACGACCATCTGATGCAGGCCGGCCGCCCGCGTCAAGCGCTGTGCGGGATCATGCTGCGCAGCCCGGCGCCGTTCACCTTCGACGGCTTCGACGGGTTCAATCAGGGATACCGCGAGGTCCTCGAGGAGTGGAAGATCCTCGTGGACGGCGACAACCCGATTCCCCGCACCAACGTGGCCCCGGTGGTCGGCGCGCCGGGCGAGCCGGTTCTCTACGCGTTCGACTACACCGTGGCCGGCGCGACGCCGGCTCCGACGTTCGTGGTGGCCGGCGCCGGCGAGGTCCGCGACCGCGCGCGCGGCCGCCAGGGCATCGTGCGCGTGGACGAGAGCTCACCGGACGCCATGCGCGAGAAGGCGCGCTTCGTGCTGGCCGTCATGCAGGACCGCCTGCGCGCTCTCGGCGGCACCTGGGAGCGCGTGACGACCATCGACGTGTACTCGGCGCACCCGATCCACGGGATCGTCGAGGACGAGATCTTTCGGGCGGCAGGCCCGGCCGCCATCCACGGCGTGCACTGGTACCCGAGCCGGCCGCCGATCCAGGGCCTGGAGTTCGAGATGGACATGCGCGGCGTGGCCCGCGAGATCCGCGTATGAGCGAAACGGCGCCCGAGCAGCCGACGGCGAGGGCCGCGTGCGGCCGCCGCGCCGTGCTCACCCTCGCGCTCGGCGCGGGCCTCGCCGTGCCGGCCCGTCGCCTCGGGGCCCAGGCGCCCGACCCGCGCAAGCAACGTCCGCAGGCGAACGACCGGTTCGTGTTCGCCGACGGGCCTCGCAAGGGGGAGGTCATCAAGCTCGCCGATCTACCGTCGGGCAGCCGGCCGGTGGCCGCCTATCCGGTGGACGCCGCCAGCGGCGCCGTGCGCGACGACACGCGTCTCAACCAGGTCTTGCTGGTGCGCCTCGACCCGGCCAGCCTCGCCGGCGACACCCGCGCGCGCGCCGCCGAGGGTATCGTCGCCTACTCGGCGGTGTGCACGCACACCGGCTGCGACGCCTGGGAGTGGCGGCCGGCCGCCGCCGGCACGATCAAGTGCTCGTGTCACTTCTCGGAGTTCGAGCTGAACGACGGCGCCCGCGTGGTGAACGGTCCGGCTCCGCGACGGCTACCGGCCCTGCCACTGAAGATCGTGGACGGGACGCCGGTGGTGGCGGGCGGCTTCGTCGGCCGCCCGGGCTTCGAGTCCGGAGGGGGGTGAGATCCGGCGCGGCGTCACGCAACTCGTCCGATACCAACACGAGGGGGAGCGACCATGAGCTCGGTACGAAGGTTGGCCATCGTCGGCGCGGCCGCGCTGGCCGCGCTCGGTCCCACGATGCTGTGGGCCCAGAGCGCGGTGAGCTACAAGGCCGTGACCGAGCAACGCCTGCTGAACCCGGAGCCGCAGAACTGGCTGATGTACCGCGGCAACTACAGCGGCTGGGGTTACAGCCCGCTCGACCAGATCACGCCCGCCAACGTGAAGAAGCTGGTGCCGGTGTGGACCTTCTCCACCGGCGTGGTCGAGGGTCACCAGTCCCCGCCGATCGTCAACGACGGGGTGATGTTCGTGACCACGCCCCAGCAGCAGGTCTTCGCGCTGAACGCCAAGACCGGCGACCTGATCTGGCGCTACAAGAAGGAGCTGCCCGAGGATCTGCTTCAGCTGCATCCCACCAATCGCGGCGTGGCGCTGTTCGGAGACCGGGTCTACATCGCCACCGTCGACGCCCACCTCGTCGCCCTCGACGCCAAGAGCGGCAAGGTCGTGTGGGACACGACGGTCGACGACTACAAGAACGGCTACTACTTCACGCTGGCGCCGCTCATCGCCAAGGGCAAGGTCATGGTGGGGACGTCGGGCGGTGAGCTCGGCATCCGCGGGTACATCGCCGCCTTCGACGCGGGGGACGGCAAGCCGGCGTGGAAGACCTACACGATTCCCGGCCCCGGCGAGCCAGGTCACGATTCCTGGCAGGGTGACGCATGGAAGACCGGGGGCGTGTCGGTGTGGCTGACGGCGCACTACGACCCTCAGCTCAATCTGAGCTTCTGGGGCACCGGCAACGCCGCCCCCTGGCCCGGCGACATGCATCCCGGCGACAACCTCTACGCGACGTCGGTGCTGGCGCTCGACGTCGACACCGGAAAGATCCGCGGGTATCACCAGTACCACTGGAACGATTCCTGGGACTGGGACGAGGTCTCCACCCCGCTGCTGATCGACTTCCAGAAGGACGGGCGCACGGTCAAGGGCCTGGTGCACCCCGGCCGCAACGGCTACCTGTGGCGGCTCGAGCGCCGCGCCGACGGCATCAAGTTCGTCGACGCGAAACCGTTCGTGACGCAGGAGGTCTTCACCAAGATCGATCCGGTGACCGGACGGCCGAGCTACGACCCCGAGCGCAAGCCGCGGGCGGGCGCCTCCGTCACGTTCTGCCCGGGGCTGTGGGGCGGAAAGGACTGGACGCCGGCCGGCTACAACCCCAAGACGAACTACCTCTACATCCCGGCCAACGAGAACCTCTGCAGCACGCTGGTCGGCCAGGCGGGGCCCTACGAGCCCGGCAAGCTGTACCTCGGCATCGACCGGCCGAAGACCAGCATGAGCTGGCGTCAGGGGGCGACCCACATCGGCGAGCTGCAGGCCTGGGACATGGCCAGCGGTCAGAAGGTGTGGACCCACAAGTTCCCGCACCAGAACTGGGGTCCGATCCTCACGACGGGCGGCGGCCTGGTGTTCCTCGGCGGGACCAACGATCGCAACTTCTGGGCGTTCGACGCCAAGACGGGCGCCAAGCTCTGGCAGTTCAGGACCAACTCGGGCATCACCGGCGTGCCGACGTCGTTCTCGATCGACGGCGTGCAGTACATCGCCGTGCAGTCCGGCTGGGGCGTCGACGCCCAGCGCATGCAGGCACGACTCGACACCTTCCTCGGCACCAAGACCGAGGTTCCCCAGGGCGGCGTGGTGTGGGTCTTCGCCCTGCGCGACTGAACTGATCGCGCTCGCGGGCCAGCCGGGCTCCACGCGGCTGGCCCGCGCTCTCTTCGATTCGTCCGCTCAGGGACGGACGCCGGGTGCCTCGAACGTCATGCCGCGCGCGCGCCACATCAGGTACAGCTCGAGGTCGACCAGCTCGGGCGCGCCGTAGTCGTAGGCCTCGGCTCGCATCCCGACCAGGCAATTGCGCAGGCGCCGCTGGAGCGAGCCCACGCTCTGCCATTCCAGCCGGTAGATCGGGTAGCCGGTCGGATGCGCCTGCGGGATGACGTTGCCGGCGAGCTGGCGGCCCCAGTGATCGTCGTGACACTGGCTGCAGGCCAGGTTCAGCTGGCCCTGGCGCCGCTGGAACGTGGCGCGCCCGGCGTCGAGAAACGGCTGCGTCCGGCCGTCGACGGGCATGTCGATCGGCAGACCGCGTGACTGCCGCGCCACGAAGACGGTCAGCGCCAGCAGGTCACGGCTCTCCCAGGCGAGGGCCGGCGCCTGCTGCCGGTCGACGCGGCAGGCATTGATGCGTTGCTCGAGGCTCACCGGGCGTCCCCGCGCGGCGTCGAAGACCGGATGGCGGGCCGCCGCGCCCTTCATGCTGGTCCGGGCATCGCCGTGGCAGTCCGCACAGGCGCGCCCGGCCTCGCCGACCTTTCGCTGCCACAGCGCGGCGCCCTCGAGGACCCACAGCGTCGCGGGGTTGGCCGTCTCGTCGTCCTGCATCGCGCGGGTCTCGCGGCTCATGAAGTCGTAGCCCGAGCGCCGCTCGGCCGGTGGAATCTCGCCGGCGAGCACCGAGGCCGCCACGACGATCGCGCCCACCGCGGCGGCGAGAGCCCGCACTTACTCGACGGCGATCGCGGCCGACTCCGTGACCGAGAAGCCGTTGTCGCCGGTCCACTGGAACGTCAGGGTGCCGCTTTCGGTGGCGATCGTCGGAAAGACGATGAACGGGTTGGCGGCGATGGCGGGATGCAGCTCGGCGCGGAAGATCTCGACGCCGTTGTAGCTGCACACGAACAGCCGGACGATGTCGCGTGGGATCCGCGCGCCCAGCTGGGTCCGTCGATAGCCGGTCTCCATCGGGTGGGACACCAGGGTCTTGATCTCGATGATCTCCCCCCGCCGCGCCCGCGCCGGCACGCTAATCAGCGCGTTTGCCATCACGCCTCCTCGAGACAGGCGGCGAGCGTGACGACGACGTTGACGGTGGCCGACCAGAAGGAGCCGTCACTGAGCTCGGCGATGGCGACCACGGCCTGGGTGTCGGCCAGACGGACGCGCGTGCTCACGCTGGCGCGTCCCGCCCGGGGGCCGAAGCGGAAGCCGACGACGTCGGGCTGCGGGTTCTTCTCGGTGAACACGTGGATCGCCCGCACATGATCGGCCTCGGTCATGGCGCTCTCCACGCTGACCGCCAGCGGCACCGTGTTGCCATTCTCGACGAGAGGCGGCAGCTCGAGCTTGACCCGTCCGGGGCTGACCTTCGCGGTGCCGACCACCTTGCGGATGGCCTCCTGCATGGCCGCCGGCGTCGCCTCCGCGGGCCGGACGACGAGCCCGAGCAGCCCGAGGCCGGCGGCGCCACCGGCCGCCCACAAGAACTCCCGACGAGACGCGGGCTGCATTCCGCTCACTCCTTCAGCGTGGTCAAGAAGGCCACGACGTCCTCGATCTGCTCGGCGCTCAGGACGGGCTTGCCGCGCCAGGCCGGCGCCACCCGCACCAGGCCCTCGGTTCGATAATACGCCGGCATAATCGTGGACGGGTTGACTCGGCCGGGATCGACTATGCGCAGGCGCAGCTGCCCCTCGGACCACCGGCGGCCGGCCCCCCTGAGATCGGGCGCGAGATTGCCCTGGAAGCGCTCCTCCGGGAAGGGGCCGCTGTGGCAGAGCAGGCACAGTCCGACCTGACGGTTGACGACGATGGCCCGGCCTCGCTCGGCGTCGCCCTTGACGCCGGTGAGCGACGGCAGCGCGTCCTCGGCCTGCGCGACACTCGCGACGCAGCAGGCGGCGACGATCGCCGCCGCCAATCTCACCCGAAGACCTCGGTGGTGATCGTGCGGAACCAGGCCTCGGCCAGTACGGCCTCGGCCGCCCGGGTCGCGCGCGGCGCCTCCGCCGGGCTGACGCCGCCCGAGCCGGGCACGTCGGCGAGCTGTCCACCCGAGGGCTGGTAGACGCCGGCCACCGAGATGCCGTAGTCGGGGGCGACCAGGCTGTAGCACGTGTTGATCAGCTTCGTCGCCGACGGCGCCGCGCCGGTGAGAAGGCGCACCACGACCGCCGCGCACGTCTTGGCCTGCGAGTTGGCGGCGAAGGCCGACTTCGGCATCGCCCCCGCGATGGCCGCGTCCCCGATGACGTGGATGCCGGGCTGAAGTTTCGACTCGAACGTTACGGGATCGATCGGGCACCAGCCCGTGCGGTCGGCGACACCGGCCACCTCCGCGATGCGGCCCGCCTTCTGGGGCGGGATCACGTTGGCGACGGCCGGCTTGTGCTGGCCGAAGTCGGTCACCAGCGTGCGCGTCGCCGCGTCGACCGAGACGACCTGGCCACCCTTCGACAGCGGAACCCACTCGAGCAGGCCCGGATAGAGCTCGGTCCACGCCTGCTGGAACAGTCGCTGCTTGGAGAACGTGTCCTTGGCGTCGAGGATGATCAGCTTCGACTTCGGTTTCTTCGTCTTGAGGTAGTGCGCGACGAGGCTCGCCCGTTCGTAGGGCCCGGGGGGGCAGCGAAACGGATTGGCCGGCGCCACGATGACCACCAGGCCGCCGTCCGCCATGGCCTCGAGCTGGCGGCGCAGCAAGAGCGTCTGCTCGCCCGCCTTCCAGGCGTGCGGCAGCTGCGCGGCCGCTGCCTCGTCGTAGCCCGTCAGTGCGCCCCAGCGGATGTCGATACCAGGCGCCAGCACCAGCCGGTCGTACGGCAGGCGGGCGCCGTCGGCCAGGGTGACCGACCGCGCCTGGGCGTCGACGGCGGTGGCCGTCGTCCGGGCGATGGTGATGCCGTCGGCGGCGACCCGATCGTAGGTGAACTGCTGGGCGGGCAGCTCGCGCAGTCCGGCGATCACCGCGTTGCTGAACGGGCACGCGGTGAACGTCGTGTTCGGCTCGACCAGCGTCACCACCACGCGGGGGTCGGCCTGCCGGAGCGCGCGCGCGCAGCTGGCGCCGGCGAACCCGCCGCCCACCACGACGACGCGCGGGGTGGCGCCCTGCCCGCGGGCGGGACGCGGGGCCAGGGCCGAGGCCGCCGCGGCGACGCCGACTCGCAGGAACGCACGGCGGTGGATCCTCATTTCTGACTTGCGTACCAGGCGGCGATGGCCTGGATCTCGTCGTCGGTGAACCCCTTGGCGATCCGGTCCATGACGGTGCCGGCGCGCTGCCCCGAGCGGAACTCCTGCATCGCGCGCACGATCGCCGCCCGATCGTGGCCGTTCAGGCGTGGCACCGGCGACGTCACCCGCGCGGAGATTGGATGACAGCCGGAGCACGACGCTGCGCCGGCCGGCGGCTCCGCCGACGCCACGAGGGCCGCCGCGATCGAGCCGAGCCCGACCGCGGCGGCGACGACCACCCGCATGGCCTACACCATCTGGATGTTGTGGTTCTTCAGGGGGAACGTGCGGATCCGCTTGCCGGTCGCGGCGAAGTACGCGTTCAGGACCGCCGGCGCCGCCACGCAGATCGTCGGCTCACCGACTCCGCCCCAGAAGCCGCCCGACGGCATGATGATCGTCTCGACCTTCGGCATCTGCGCGACCCGCATCGAGGGGTAGTCGCCGAAGTTCGTCTGCTCGATGCGGCCGTCCTTGACCGTGCACTCCTGCATGAAGAGCGCGGACAGGCCGTAGACGAAGGAGCCGGCGACCTGGCGCTCGATCTGCGCCGGATTCACCGCGTACCCGGGATCGGTCGCACACACGATGCGCCGCACCTTGACCTTGTCGCCGCCGCTGACGGAGATCTCGGCGCAGGCCGCCACGTAGCTGCCGAACGCCATCATCTGGGCCAGGCCGCGGTACACGCCCTGGGGCGCCGGCTTGCCCCAGCCCGCCCGGTCGGCGACGGCGTTCAGCACGGCGAGGTGCTTGGGATGCTTGGTCATGAGCTTGCGGCGGAACTCGAGCGGGTCCTGGCCGGCGGCGTGGGCCAGCTCGTCCAGGAAGCACTCCAGGAAGATCGCGTTCTGGTTGATGTTCACGCCGCGCCAGAAGCCGGGCGGCACGTGCGTGTTGCGCATCGCGTGGTCGATGAGCAGGTTGGGAACGCTGTAGCCGATCGCGAAGTCGCCGCTGGGGTCGAGGCCCTGGAAGGCGAGGTTGTCACGGCCATCTTGGAGGTTCTGAGGGAACACCGCCGCGATGATCGACTGCCCGGACAGGCGCAGGTGCAGGCCGGTCAGGTTTCCGCTGGCGTCCAGGGCGCCGACGAGCTTGGACTGCATGACCGGGTGATACCGGCCGTGGGCCATGTCTTCCTCGCGTGTCCACAGCAGCTTCACGGGCGTGCCGGGGACCTGCTTGGCGATCAGGACGGCCTGGGTCACGTAGTCGTGGAACGCGCCGCGCCGCCCGAAGCCGCCGCCGAGGTGGATCTTGTAGACGTCGCACTTGTCGGCGGGCAGTCCGGAGGCGGCCGTGAGCGCCGCGAACGCGGCCTCGCCGTTCTGCGTCGGCACCCAGACCTCGCAGCGATCCGGGGTGTACTTGGCCGTCGCGTTCATCGGCTCCATCGGCGCGTGGTTCTGAAATGGGTAGGCGTACACCGCCTCGACCTTCTTTGCCGCGCCGGCGATGGCGGCCTTGACGTCGCCGTTCTGGTTGCGCACGAAGGCCTGGTCGGCGTCGAGACCGGCCTTGAGGATCTCGGCGATCGACGCGCTCGACACCTGGGCGTTCGGGCCCTCGTCCCAGACGATGGGCAGGGCGTCGAGCGCCGTCTTGGCCTGCCACCACGTGTCGGCCACCACGGCGACGGCGGAATCGCCGACCGGCACCACGTGGCGGACCCCCGGCATGCTCGTCACCTTGGCCGCCTCGAAGCTCTTCACCTTGCCGCCGAACACCGGACAGTCCTTGATGGCCGCGTTGAGCATCCCGGGCAGCTTCAGGTCGAAGCCGTAGACCTGGGCCCCCGTCACCTTGGGCAGCGTGTCGAGCCGCTTGATCGACTTGCCGATCAGCTTCCAGTCCTTGGGGTCCTTGAGCGGGACCTCGGCCGGCGGGGTCAGCTTGGCGGCGGCCTCGGCGACCTTGCCGTAGGTGATCGTGCGGCCGCTCGGCTTGTGCGTGATCACGCTGTTGGCGGCGCTGCACTCCGAGGCCGGGACTTTCCAGCCATCGGCGGCGGCCTGGACCAGCATCATGCGAGCGGTGGCACCGCCCTTGCGGACGTACTCGTTCGACTCGCGGATGCCCCGGCTGCCGCCGGTGGAGAAGTTCCCCCACACGCGCTTGCGCTTGACGCTCTCACCGGGCGTCGGGTACTCCGTCGTCACCTTCGACCAGTCGCACTCGAGCTCCTCGGCCACCATCTGGGCCAGGCCGGTCAGCGTGCCCTGTCCCATCTCCGAGCGCGCGATGCGGATGACCACGGTGTCGTCCGGGCGGATGACCACCCAGGCGGTGATCTCGGGCGAGCCGTCCTGTGCGCGGACGACGCTGGCGCCGAACGGGATCTTCAGGCCGAGGGCCAGGCCGCCGGTGGCGGCGGCAGTGCCGATGAGGAAGGAGCGGCGATCGAGCGTGAGACGGTCGGTGATCATGACCTCTCCCCCCTATGCCTTCGCCGCGGCGTGAATGGCCTCGCGCACCTGCTGGAAGGTCCCGCAGCGGCAGATGTTCGTGATCGACGCG
>JBKOZA010000005.1:0-2340 GCA_046725675.1 Candidatus Methylomirabilota bacterium | reverse complement strand
CCGACTGCCAGGTGATCGGTGGCGACCTCGTCGAGGTGACCCACGCGTGGGACCCCAGCGGCCGCACGGGCATCGCGGCCTCCTGGGTCATCCGCGAGGCGCTGCTGCACTGGTGGGGCGACGCCCGGTGACCACACGGGCCGCCCGCCGCGAGCGTGAGTACACCGCGCCTCGGCTGTACGAGATCGCGTTCGACATGAACCGCAAGGGCGAGGTCGATTTCCTCGTCCACTGCTTCCGGCGCTACGCGCGGCGGCCGGTCCGCCGCGTCCTCGACATCGCCTGCGGCACCGGGCCCCACCTGACGCGGCTGGCCGAGCGTGGCTACCAGATGGCCGGGCTCGACCTCTCCCGACGGAACATCGAGTTCCTCGGCGAGCGCCTGGCGGCCAGGAAGCTCGCCGCCGACCTGGTCGTCGGCGACATGACCGACTTCCGCCTGGCCCGGCCGGTGGACGCGGCCATCTGCATGCAGGACTCGCAAGGACACCTGCTCACCAACGCGCAGCTGCTGGGCCACCTGCGCAGCGTGGCCCGCAACCTGCGGCGCGGCGGCCTCTACGTCTTCGATCGCTACATGGCGTCGTCGTGGACCAACCCGGCGCGCTCGTGGTCGTGGTCGCGGCGCCGTGGCGGTGTCATCGTGCGGGCCTCGTTCTCGGCGCTCAACGACGTCGATCCGGTCTCGCAGGTCTTCAAGGAGCGAATGACCCTGGAAGCCGTCGAGAACGGCACGCGGCGCGTCTACCGGCAGACCCACCTGTCCCGGATGGTGTTCCCGCAGGAGCTGCGCGGACTCGTGGAGCTGGCCGGCGGCTTCGAGTTCGTGCAGTGGTTCTTCGGCTTCAAGCCGCACCAGGTCCTGGAGCGCTCCCGCCACCCGCTGCTCATGGTCGTCGTGCTGCGCAGACGCTGACTCGGAGGGGGGCTGCGCCCCCCTTCCGACGCTCGTCGCGCGCCTCACGGCGCGCTTCTCGCTGCCTTCCCCCAGACCAAATCAGGATTGCGCCGGCGGAGCCGGCGCTCGAAAGCGGACCCACTCGTGCGCGGGTGCGGCACCGAACGCTCGGTTGACCAGTGGGGTTTTGCCGCCCGGGGATTCGTGAGCGGACCGCCCTGTGGGTCGTCGGTTGGTAAGCTGCGGGGGTGAATAGGGCGGCGGTCGTGAGGTTGAAGAGGGGGCGGGAGAGGCGGGCGCGGGCGCATCCGTGGATCTTCAAGGGGGACGTGGCGGATGCGAGCGATGTCGAGCCCGGCGACGTCGTCACGGTCGTCGATGGGGGCGGGCGGTTCGTCGGGCGCGGATTCTTCAATCCGAGACCGGCGCTCTGCTGTCGGATCGTGACGTGGGAGGACGAGGCGGTGGACGCGCCGCTCCTGGGGCGGCGCCTGGCGGCGGCGATCGAGGCTCGCGCCCGTCGCGGCCCCCTGCCCGAGGCCCACCGCCTGGTCTGGAGCGAGGCCGACGGCCTTCCGGGGCTCGTGGTCGATCGCTACGGTACGGTCCTGGCGGTGCAGTGCCTGACCCTCGGCATGGCCCGGATGCGGGGGGGTCTCGTCGCCGCGCTGCGAGCCCGACTCGGCGACCTTCCCGTGCTCAGCATGGACGACACGGTCATGGCCGGGCTAGAGGGATTCGAGCCCGCCTCGGGCTGGGTGGACTGCCCGGGCCCCGAGGAGGTCGTGGTTCACGAGGGGAAGGTCGCGCTGGCGGTGCGGCCGGGCACCGGCCACAAGACGGGCCTCTACCTGGACCAGGCCGACAACCGCCGGCGGATCGCGGCCGTGGCGGGCGACGACGACGTCCTCGACGTGTTCGCCTACACGGCCGGCTTCGCCTGCCACGCGCTGCGCTCGGGCGCCCGCCGCGCGGTGTGCATCGAGTCGTCGCCCGAGGCGACCGCCGGCGCCCGCCGCAACCTCGAGCTCAACGGCGGCGGCGACCGCGCGGAGATCCGCGCGGTCAACGCGTTCGACGAGCTGCGCCGCCTCGACCGCGAGCGTGCGCGCTTCGGCCTGATCGTCCTGGACCCGCCTCCCTTCGCCCGCAGTCGCACGGCCCTGCCGGACGCGCTGCGCGGCTACAAGGAGATCAACCTGCGCGCGATGCGGCTGCTCGACCGTCGCGCTCGCCTGGCCACCTTCTCGTGCTCGCATCACGTGGACGACACGACGTTCGAGGCCACCTGTCGTGACGCGGCGACCGACGCGGGCGTGCATCTGCGCATCGTGGAGCGCCTGGGCCAGGCGCCCGATCATCCCGTCCTCCTGACCGTGCCGGAGTCGCGCTACCTGAAGGGGCTGCTGCTGGAGCGGGTCTGAGCGGCGACGCGGTCACCA
>JBKOZA010000004.1:0-7808 GCA_046725675.1 Candidatus Methylomirabilota bacterium | reverse complement strand
CGCGATCACCGCCTGGTACGCCGGCGCCATCGTGATGTAGGGGTTGTCCCAGTCGCCGAATACCCCGAGGCGCTTGAATTCCTCCCGCTGCACCTGGATGAACTTCGTGGCGTACGCCCGACACTTGCCGATCTTCTCCAGTGGGTCCATGGCGCGGCGCACGTCGACCGGGGCGGTGTCGAGACCCAGCTCGATGTCGACCTGGTGCTCGATGGGCAATCCGTGGCAGTCCCAGCCAGGCACGTAGACGGCGTTGAAGCCGAGCATGCCCCGCGACTTCACCACGAGATCCTTCATCACCTTGTTGAGCGCGGTGCCCATGTGGATATGGCCGTTCGCGTACGGCGGCCCGTCGTGCAGGATCCACAGCGGGCGGTCGGCCGCCAGCTCGCGCAGGCGCTTGTAGATGCCGATCTCTTCCCACCAGGCCAGCATCCGGGGCTCCGCCTGGGCCAGGTTGGCCTTCATCGGGAAGTCGGTTTTTGGCAGGTTCAGCGTGGCTTTGTAGTCCATGACCAGGAAGGGTCATGGTACCACACGCGCTCGGAAGGCCTACTTCGGCGCCAGGTGTACCTCGCCCTTGGCGGCGTCGAAAGTGATCTTGAACTGGTCGAGGAAGTCGCGGCCGAGCAGGCCGTCGCCGGCGCCCGTTCCGGCCAGCTCGTAGGAGCCGACCGGCATGCGCCCCACGCGTGCCTCCCCGACCTCGAGCGAGTCGACGAAGACGTAGTTGATCCGGTCGGTACCGGTGGCGCCGGTGATGTTGCCGGTCGCCACCGGCCGCGTGATCGCGACACCCGCCGCCTGGAGCGTGCGAGGGCTGATCATCGTACGGTCGGCGCCCGTGTCGAGCAGGAGAGGGGCGGTGAAGGACCCGTTGATCTTCACGTCGACCATGATCCGCTGCCCCGGTGTGTACTTGACCACCGCTCCACCGGCCGGCCGAGCGGGAGTCGGCGCCGCGCTGTCCGGCGGCGTGACCGGCGCGTTACGTAGACCCAGCGGCACGGCGCTGCCTCGCAACGGCGCGGGCACCTTCTCGAGGCCGTCCACGTAATGGTTCTGCCCGCGCTCGTCGGTGTAGCGATAGTACTGGGCGTGTGCGTTCCGGGGTGAGACGGCGATGAGCAGGCAGGCCGCGATGCCGACGGCGACCGCTCGGTGCATGATTCGATCATACCCCACACCGCCGGAGCCGATACACGACCATTTCGGGACCGCCCGACACCTCGACACGGTCCAGCCTGACGCGGTGGATCGCCTCGAGCAGATCGGTCCGGGCGGCCAGGCGTGGGAACCACGTCGGGAAGATGATCACGTAGTCCGGGCAGGACTCGCTCACGAAGCGGATCACCCCCTCCTCGCCCTGCCGCCGGTACGGAAGGATCTCCGGCGTCGCCAGGCCCATGAGATCCAGGATCTCGCGCCGCGACACGTAGGCGATGGCGCCGATGTCGTTGACGGCGAGCCGCGCGGTTGGGGGCACATTGGCGTGCACCCAGCGTCCGATGCTGACCTGCATCGCCTCGATGTTCTGCACGCCCCACGCGTAGCGCTCGGCGGCGGGGGGGAGGGCCCACAACGCCAGCGCCAGCCACGCGATCGAGGCCGCCCGCCGCCGACTGGGCAGCGCGCCTCCAATGCCAACCGCTACGACGACCAGCGCCAGCGGCAACAGATGGATCGAGTAGCGCCCCTCCTGGAAGCCAGGACCTCGGTACGGCGCCAGCAGTGCCATGCCGAGGGGGTGGGCGAGCAGGGCGAGAGAGAGGACACCGAGGGGGGCGCCGCGACGACGCCACGCCAGCGCCATCGCCGGCAGCACGACCAGCGGCAGCAGCGGGTGCGTGCGCCACAGCCATACCGCCCACTCGCGAAGAAACGTCCACGGCCGGATGACGATCATCGTGATGAGCGGCTCGCGCAGACCTCCGAGCCAGCCGATGAGCCCCCCCTCGATCTTGGCCGCGGCCGTCGCCGGATAGGGCGTGCCGACTGTCGCGTAGGAAAACGCGACGATCGGGGTGATCACGATCGCGGGGACGAGGATGAACGCCGCGACCCGAACCCGCGTCAGGGGACGTGACAAGAGTAGGGCCGGGAGCAGCAGGGCCGCTTCCGGTCGGGTGGCCAGGGCAAGGGCGGCGAGTGTGGCCGTGAGCCATGCCCGGTCGGCGGCGTGCGCGACCAGGGTGGCGGCGACCAGGAGCGCCGCCAGCGTGACCTCCATGCCCGAGAGCGCGCCCCAGGCCATGGGCCCGGTCCACAGCAAGGCGATTCCCGCTGCGACGGACACGGCGGGCGACGCGCCCCACGCCAGCGCGGCTCGCCGCGTCAGCGACGCGGCCCCCACGGCGCACGCCACACCGACGACCTTTGCCATGGCGACCGAGGCGCCGGCGACGGCGGCCACGCCACCCAGGAGCAGGGTCCAAAGCGGCGCGGTCGATCCGGCGACGGGCCGGCCCGGATTGTAGGCGAAGCCGGCTCCCTCGGCCAGGTTCCGGGCGAAGTGCAGATGGATCCACGAGTCATCGAGCGGGAACCCGCTGACACCGGCGACGCGACGCTCGGTGACCAGGAAGAGAATCAGGGGAAGCGTCGCTGCCAGGACGACCACGACGTCGGGCGACGAAGCAACGCCCCATGGTCGCCTGGCCTGGGAGGCCACCGGCCCGACCGTGGAAGCCGCGCCCGACAACTACCGGGCCCGGACGAGCGTGTAGCCGGCGTAGTGGACCGGCGTCAGGCCGAGCCCAAGCACGTACAGATAGCGACCGTACGGCAGCTCGATCTCCGTCAAGCCCGGCGGCCGCTCGCTCGCGGGGCTCCAGTGATCGACGAACCAGACGAGGCGTTTGACGCCAGCCGGCAGCTCGACCTGGCTGTCGGCCAGCGGAATCATGGCCGACGCTCGTTGCGGGGCGTAGTACCCCGGTGGCACCGCACCGACGCGAAGCTCGTAGATCGCGTAGCCGGGCAGATAGAACATCGCGTGGCGCAGCCATGGATAGGAGCGGGTGTTGCCCAGCTCGGTGATGATGGCCGTGTCCTCGGGAGGGTAGAGACCGCGGATCGCCGCTACGAAGGTTGCCATCACTTGCTCGTGCTCGCGAAGGGCGGCGGCCGTGCGGCTGAAGATC
Organism: Candidatus Methylomirabilota bacterium; assembly: GCA_046725675.1. GTDB lineage: Bacteria > Methylomirabilota > Methylomirabilia > Rokubacteriales > CSP1-6 > AR5. The sequence continues at coordinate 4,665 of JBKOZA010000004.1, read as the reverse complement.
CAGTCGAACGCGTCGTCCTCGGCGGCTTGCCGCCAGGCCGGCTTGGGCGTGTCGAAGTCGCGGGGCAGCGGCCGCGCGCTGACGAAGAACGCGCCGTTGGCCACCACGATGATCGTCACCGCGGCCGCCGCCAGGACCGCGCGCGCGGGCACACTCGGCACGCGCTCGGCCACGCCGGCCAGCGCCGCCAGCATGATGCGCGCGAGCAGGATCACCAGCGCCGGCAGGATCGTGAGCACGTACCCGGCCTGACCGAAGTGCACGAGGATATACACGAGCACCGGGGGCACTATCCACGTGAGGAGAAACCACTCCTGCCGTCCCCAGCCGTGGCGCCGCACGTACCACGGAACCAGCAGGACCACCGCGGCCAGCGGCCCCAGGGCCACGAGGATGGATTCGAGCAGGTAGCGTGACATCCGCAGCGTGACCTCCAGCGGACCACCGAGGATGGACGTGGGCTTGACGACCGTGTCGGCCAGGTACCGGGAGGCCTCCAGGTAGCGCTCGAACCCGCCGGTCAGCCAGATCATCGGCAGGAACCAGACGAGCACCGAGAGCACCAAGACCGCCCCGGCCAGGAGGATCACGCGCGGACGTCGCACGCCGACGGCCACCGAAACGAGCCACAGCGGAAACATCAGCACCAGCAGCGACTGGCGGAGCCCACCGGCCAGGCCCAGGTAACCCGCCGCCAGCCAGGCGTCGGTCTCGCTGCCGCGCAGCGCGCGAAAGGAGAAGTACGCGACGACGGAGGCCATCAGGGCCTCACCGGGGTAGCTCAGCCCGACGGTGCCGTAGAACCAGAACAGCGGGCTGACCGCCAGCAGGGTGGCGGCCGTCACCGCCGTGGGTCGGTCGTAGACCGCGCGCGCGAGCAGGTAGACGACGAAGGTGCCGGCCCCGCTGAAAGCCACCGCCAGCAGGACGTAGGCGGCTGCCGCGTCCCCCACCATCCCGTGGACCAGGCGACCGAGGGCGACGTAGAGAATGTAGCCTGGCGGGTGGGGCTGATGCTTGACGACGTCGAACTCGCGCAGCGCCAGCGCGAACTGCACGGCGTCCCAGTTGTAGAGCATGCGCGCCCGATAGGGCAGCCGGGACAGAATGGTCAAGAGCGAGACCGCGACGGCGATCACATAGTCCAGGCGCTCTGCTCGGTCACGCATGCGCCTGAGGAGTATACCCGCGGGCGGGCTGCCGGGGAGGTGGGCCGGCTGACGCCGGCGACGAATTACGCCTTCTTCTCCTCTTCCTTCCGGGCAGGCGTGTCCTCAGCCTTGGCCTCGTTGACGCCCTTCTTGAACTCCTTCACGCTCGAGCCGAGCGAGCGCGCGAGCTCGGGCAGGCGATTGGCGCCGAAGAGGATGAGTACGATCACCAGAATGATCAGCAGTTCCTGATAGCCCAGGCCAAACATTGAGAGGCTCCTTTTCTCGCAGCGTCCCTCACCTTACCCCCGCCGTCAGGGGCCGCGCAAGACCCTCCGCTCGCCGACCCGGGTGGTCACGCGCCGGGAATCGAAGAACTCTAGCAGGGGAATGGCGTACTTCCGGGAGATGCCAAGGAGGTCCTTGATGTCTCCAGGACCGATCTCCTTGCGCTTCCGCAGCATGGCCACGAGCTTGTCCTGGATGGCCTCCAGCGCCCGGGCGTGGAAGTACAGCGACTCCTTCACGCGTACGAGCTTGCGGGCCTCGACCAGCAACTGAAAGAGCTCGTGCTCCTCGTCGCCTACCAGACCCACTCGCGTGAGGGCTTCCTCGGGGCTGGGTGGCGCGGCCGCGGCGCCAAGGTAGTCCTGCTCCAGCCGGTCGACCACCTTCTGTTGCTCGGGGGTCAGTCGCACTTCGTGGGAGGCCAGACGCACCTTGTCGCGATCGGTGCGCACGATCCCCTCCGTCTCGAGGGTTCCGAGCAGATGGGCGAAGACCCGCTCGTCGGGCGCCCCCACCCGCCCCCGGAGCTCCTCACGCGACATTCCAGGACGGAGCGGAGAGACGCGATGAAACTGCTCGAGCGCTGCGACGGCGAGACCACGCAGGCGCGCGAGGCTCTCGACGTGGACGAACCAGTCGCGATCGATCGCCACGATCCGTGCGTCACGCTCCAGGGCGACGAGGAGACCGCGCAATCGCTCGGGACCGAAGGGCACTCGCCCGGACAGCGGTCCGAACCGGACGCCGACCGGGCCGGCATGGCGGACGTGCTCCTCGACGATGCCGTCGGGGCTCCCCTCCGCCAGGAGCCGTATGTGGGCCAGGTGCGCGGGCGCCTTGAGCTTGAAGCGCGGTGGCGCGATGTCGAGCAGTGCGCCACCCCCGATGGTCAGCATCGGGGAGTAGGAACGGATGACGAACCGATCTCCGGGTAGCGCGACGAGCGGGGCCTCGAGCCTGAAGCGGGCGAAGGTCGATGCCCCGGGGGCGAGCTCCGGACGATCGAGCAGGAGCACCCGGGCCATGATCTCGCTGGTGCCGGTGTGCACACGAACGCGATCGCGAGTCTTGAGGGGACGGGGTGCGTCCCGCAAGAGCTCCAGCGTGCCGTCCACGAGGGTCGAGGGCACCAGCGTGCTGGCCAGACCGAGCACGTTGCCCCGCTCGACGGCGGCGCGATCGACCCCCTGGAGGTTGACCGCGGTGCGCTGTCCGGCACTGGACTCACTCACCGCTCGGCCGTGGGTCTGCAGCCCGCGGATCTTGGCCTGCAGGCCGGCCGGAAAGACCTCCACCCGATCGTCCACCCGAAGGCGGCCGGCCATCAGCGTGCCGGTGACGACCGTGCCGAACCCCTTGATCGTGAAGACACGATCAATGGGCAGCCGCGCCAGCTGGTCGGTGCCTCGCGAAGGAACCTTCGCCGCGAGGTCGCGCAGAACGGCGCGAACCTCGTCGACGCCCTCCCCGGTCTTGGCCGACGCGGGGACGATCGGCGCGCCCTCGAGGAACGTACCGCGCGTCAGGCCGCTCACGTCGTCGCGCACGAGCTCCAGCCAGTCCGGCTCGACCAGGTCGGTCTTCGTCAGCACGACCAGCCCGCCGGCGATATGGAGCAGCGAGCAAATGGCGAAGTGCTCGCGGGTCTGGGGCATCACGCCCTCGTCCGCGGCGATGACCAGCATGGCGAGGTCGATGCCGCCCACGCCCGCCAGCATGTTCTTGATGAACCGCTCGTGGCCGGGCACGTCGACGATCTCGACGGTCAGGCCGTCAGGCTCCTCCAGGAACGCGAAACCGAGATCGATCGTGATGCCCCGCGCCTTCTCTTCCGGCAGCCGGTCGGTGTCGGTCCCGGTGAGCGCCTTCACGAGCGAGGTCTTGCCGTGATCGATGTGCCCGGCCGTGCCGACGACGACGTGCTTCACGGCTGGTGCCGCCGGCCCCGGGGTGGGGCAGCCGGCCAGCCGCATGGTTCTCCCAGACGGTGTCCTGGCGTCATGCCCCCTCCGATGCGGCCGCGCGTTCGGACGTCGCGAGGTGCGCGGCGGCACGGCCGATCGCGGTCGCCAGATCGACGACCTGGCTCGCCAGGACCGTGCGGCAGTCGAGATAGAGCCGGTCGTCGAGCATGCGGCCTATCACCGGGGGGTCGCCCACGCGCAGGGCGGCGTCGAGCGCGCGGGCCGCCGCCGGGCTAGCGCCGAGGACAAGTCCGGCCGTGGGTAGCTCGACCGTGGGCAGGGCGCCTCCGCCGACCTGAGCGTGGTCCTCGACGATCCGCGGCGCGACGTGCTCGCGCACCTCGGGCGCCAGACGGCCGAGCACCCGACGCGCGCGCTTCCGCACGTCCGCCAGCGGCTCGGTCAGCGCGCGCAGCGTGGGGATCGTCTGCTGGGCGGTTCCCGCCTCGTAGGCGTAGAGCGTCGCCTCCAGCGCGGCGATCGTGAACTTGTCGATCCTCAGCGCACGGTTCCACGGGTTCTTCTTGAGCCGGCTGACGATGCCCTGCCGCCCGACCACGATGCCAGCTTGAGGACCGCCGAGGAGCTTGTCGCCGGAGAAGGACACGAGATCCACACCCGTGGACACGACCTCGGGAACGGTCGGCTCGTAGGGGAAGCCCCAGGGGCGCAGGTCGACCAGCGAGCCCGAGCCCAGGTCCTCCATGACCGGGATCCCCCGTGCGCTTCCCAGCTCGGTCAGCTCGCGCGAGCTGACCTCCGCCGTGAAGCCGACCACGCGGTAGTTCGACGCGTGCACCTTCAGGAGCAGCGCCGTGTTGGGACCGATCGCCTCGGCGTAGTCGCGCAGATGCGTGCGGTTGGTGGCGCCCACCTCACGCAGGACGGCGCCGCTGCGCAGCATGATGTCGGGAATCCGGAACTCGCCGCCGATCTCGATCAGCTCGCCCCGGGAAACGACGACTTCCTTGCCGTGCGCGAGGGTCTCGAGCGCCAGCAGTACCGCGGCGGCGTTGTTGTTGACGACGAGGGCGTCCTCGGCGCCGGTGAGCCGGCGCAGGAGCCCCTCGACGTGGCTGTAGCGGGAGCCACGCTCCTTCGACGCGAGGTCCAGCTCGAGGTTGGAGTACGCCGCCCCGACGGACGCCACCCGCTCCAGGGCCAGCGCGCTCAGCAGCGCGCGACCGAGGTTGGTGTGCAGGACGACGCCCTGAGCGTTGACGACGGGGCGAAGTGAGAACACTCCGGTCCGCCGGACCGCC
>JBKOZA010000003.1:0-1963 GCA_046725675.1 Candidatus Methylomirabilota bacterium | reverse complement strand
GTGGGTTCCGGCGTGGGCGGCGGGTGGCGCGACATCAGCGGCTGGTTCGCGTTCGGCTTCTCGGTCACGTGGGACGGCCCACCCGCGCCCAAGGCCCGCCCGCGCTAGCTCGCGCATGATCGCTCCTCGCTGGCCGCACGGTGCTCGCGCGGCTTGCGCGTTCACGTTCGACCTCGACGCGGAGACGCTGTGGCTCGCGCGTGGGGTCACCGAGCCGGTCGCGCTGTCGCAGGGGACGTTCGGCGTGCGCGATGCGCTCCCGCGGATCCTGGACTTGCTGCGTCAGGCCGAGATCGTCGCCTCGTTCTTCGTTCCGGCCTGGGTGGCCGAGCACCATCCCGACGCGGTGGCGGCGATCGTGGCCGGTGGCCACGAGGTGGGCTGTCACGGCGACGTGCACGAGCGGGTGAGCGATCTCGACGAGGCCCAGGAAGAGGCGATCCTCGTCCGCAGCCTCGACGTGCTCACCCGCCTGGCGGGCCGGCGGCCCGCTGGCTACCGCGCCCCGGCCTGGCAGCTCTCTCCGCGGACGCTGACGCTGCTGGCGCGTCACGGCTTCGAGTACTCGTCGAACATGATGGATCGGCTGCGCCCCTACCTGCATCCGGAGCTGGAGGGGCGTCGCCTCGTCGAGATCCCCGTCGCGTGGGTCCTCGACGACGCGCCGTTCTTCCTCTTCACGGGGCAGCGGGCCATCCAGCCTCCGGGGCCCGTGCTGCAGGGCTGGCTCACCGAGCTCGACGGCATCACCGAGGTCGGCGGTGTCACCAACTTCACGTTTCATCCCCAGATCATCGGCCGCCCTTCCCGGTTCGCCTGCCTGCGCGAGCTGATCGAGCACGCGCGGCACACGCCCAAGCTGTGGGTGGCGCGGCTCGAGCAGATCGCCGCCCACACCCGCAAGGAGCTGGCCTGATGCCACTGCTGCGCGGCAACCTGCACGCGCACACGACGTTCTCGGACGGCGTGCGCTCGCCGGCGGCGCTGGTGGAGGAGTACGAGGCGCTCGGCTACGACTTCCTGGCCATCACCGATCACGAGGACCACCACAACTGGGTCGAGCCCGGCTACCAGCGCGCGCTGGAGCGATTGCGCCCGGCCCTGCTGCTGTTCCGCGGGGTCGAGCTGAACTTCGACGGGTTCGCCCAGCACGTGGGCAAGGTCGACGGTGACCACGAGACGCTGTGGATCCTGAACCATCCCGCCCGCTACAAGCTGAGCCTGGACGAGACGCTCGAGCGCATCGAGATCATCCAGGCGGCCGGCTGGCCGCTGGAAGCGATCGAGGTCACCGACACGGGGCTCTATCGGCCCGTCTACGACACCGAGGCGATCCCGCTCGTGAAGATCGCCACCGACGATGCGCATCGACCGCCGCATTTCGGTCGCGCCTGGATCGAGGTCGACGCCCCTCGCGACCTGGACGCGATCATTCGCGCCATCCGCGCCGACGACGTCCAGATCTGCTTCCGTTAGATTGGGGGGCCCCGATATGGCCCCCCAAACCCCCCAATCTCTCGTCGCGTCCCGGCGGAGCCGGGCCGCGCCTCGGTCGCCCGCGGCGGTTGGGAGGTGGCCGCGTAGCGTTCACTGGGGCGCCTCGCGGACTCGCGCGGGGGAGGTGGGCGCGTACCGTGACTGGGCGCCTCGCGGACTCGCGCGGGGGAGGTGGGCGCGTACCGTTGACTGGGCGCCTCGCGGACTCGCGCGGGGGGAGGTGGCCGCGTACCCCGTTGACTGGGGCGCCTCGCGGACTCGCGCGGGGGAGGTGGGCGCGTACCGTGGAGTTGCTGTGATAGCCTGGGCGGGCGATGGAAAGGATCGTCAGGATCGGGCATAGCCCGGACGCAGACGATGCGTTCATGTTTTATGCGCTCACGGCGGGGCGGGTGAGGATCCCGGGGGTGCGCGTCGAGCATGTGCTGGAAGACATCGAGACGCTCAACCGTCGGTCGCGGACCGG
>JBKOZA010000002.1:0-2145 GCA_046725675.1 Candidatus Methylomirabilota bacterium | reverse complement strand
CGTGCCCGGCGGCCCCCTGTGCACGCTGGTGCTGCGCGACGTGACCGAAGTCAACCGGCGCGAGAGCGAACGGGCCGAGCAGCTCCGGCGCGAGCAGGAGGCGCGTGCGAAGGCCGAGGGTGCGCTGGAGCACTCCTGGCTGCTCGCCGAGGCCGGCCGGGCGCTGACGACGTCGGTCGACCAGACCGCGACGTTCGCCGGCCTCGCCCGGCTCGTCGCGGGGACGCTGGCCGATTGGTGCGTCATCGACGTGGCGGGCGATGACGGCGTGCTCCGTCGCGTGGCCGTCGCTCACGCCGACCCGGCCCGCGAGCACCTCGCCCGCGCGCTCCAGGCCCGAGCGCTGACGGGCGCGGACATTCCCCCCGCCCTGGCGCAGTCGCTGGCCAGCGGCCAGACGGAAATTCTGACCGAGGTGACCGAGGTCGAGCGTCGACGGCTCATCGGCGGCGAGGACCGCGACCGCCTGGCTGACGGCCTCGGCCTGCGCTCGGCGATGGTGGTGCCGCTGGTCGGCCCGAGCCGCGTCGTGGGCGTGCTGACCCTGGCGCGCGCTGACGGCGAGGCCTACGGCGCCGCCGACCTCGCGGTCGCCCAGGAGCTGGCGACGCGCGCGGCCACCGCGATCGACCAGAACCGCCAGTACCGGCGCGCGCAGGAGGCCCACACGCGGTTCGCCGGCCTCGTGGACGGGCTGGATGCCATCGTGTGGGAAGCCGACCCGGTGACGCTCACGCTGACGTTCGTCAGCCATCGGGCGGAGAGCCTGCTCGGTTATCCGCTGCGTCAGTGGCTGGGCGAGGGCTCCTTCTGGACGCGCATCATCCATCCCGAGGACCGCGACGCCGCGCTGGCCGCGCTCCGCGACCACGCCGTCACCGGTCGCGAGTGCCGCCTGGAGTATCGGCTGGCCGCGGCCGACGGCCGGTTCGTGTGGATGACCAACATCGTGCAGCCGGTCGCGCACGAGGCAGGCGCGACCACTCAGCTCCGGGGTCTGATGATCGACGTGACGGAGCGCAAGCGCCTGGCCGAGGAGCGCGACCGGTTACTCGCCGCCGAGCAGACGGCGCGCGCCGACGCCGAGGCGGCGGCCCAGCGCGCGCGCTTCCTGGCCGAGGCCAGCGACCTGCTCTCCTCGTCGCTCGACCGCGGTGCCACGCTCGACAGCCTGGCGCGTCTGGCGGTGCCGGCGTTCGCCGACTGGTGCCTGGTCCACCTGACCGAGCCCGTGGGCGGCCGCCGCCTGCACGCCGCCGGCGCCGACGCCGCCGGCGTCAGCGTCGCCGAGGCGGTCGAGCGGCTGGCCCCGGCCCTGGAGGTGCCGGCGCTCCTGCCGTTCCTGGAGCGGCTGAAGGAGGGCGAGCCGCTGCTGGTCCCGGAGGTCGGATCGGCGTGGCTCGAGAGCCTGCAGCTCCTGCAGCAGCTGGCGCCGCGCTCGATCATGGTGGTGCCGCTGCTGGCGCGCGGACGCACGGTGGGCACGCTGTCGTTCATCATCACGCACTCCGAGCGCCGCTACGCCGCCGCCGACCTCGCGCTGGCTCGCGACCTCGCGCACCGGGCGGCGGTGGCCGTCGACAACGCGCGCCTGTACGCGGAGGCCGAGGGCGCCAACCGCGCCAAGGACCAGTTCCTGGCGACGCTCTCGCACGAGCTGCGCACGCCGCTCACCGCCATGCTCGGCTGGGTGCTGATGCTGCGCTCGGGCCGGCTGAGCGGGGACGAGGCCACCAACGCGCTGGCCAGCATCGAACGCAACACGCGCGTGCAGGCCCAGCTCATCAACGATCTGCTGGACGTCTCCCGCATCGTGGCCGGCAAGCTCCAGATCGACAAGCGCCCGGTCGACCTCCGCGTCGTCATCGAGCACGCCCTGGACTCCGTCCGGCGCGAGACCGAGGACCGGCGTCACTCGGTGACGTGCACGATCGATCCGGATGCAGCCTGGGTGTCCGGCGACGCGATGCGACTGGAACAGATCGTCGTCAACCTGCTCGGCAACGCCGCCAAGTTCACGCCGGGGGGCGGGCGCATCGACGTGCGCCTGGACCGGCACGAGAGCCTGGCGCGCATCACGGTGAGCGACACCGGCCAGGGCATCGAGCCCGCCATGCTGCCCCACATCTTCGAGAGCTTCCGCCA
>JBKOZA010000001.1:0-3130 GCA_046725675.1 Candidatus Methylomirabilota bacterium | reverse complement strand
GCCTTGATCCGCTGCATGATGCGTCCGGCCGCGCCCGGATCGTCCCAGACCGGCACCTGGGACTTGACGGCGAGCGACGCCCACGTGAGGGAGGCGTGCCCGCCGCCGCCGCGCGCGATCGTGCGCCACTCGTCCAGCACGGCGGCGACGACGGCCGCCTCGGCCTCGGCCAGCAGCGCGCCGGTGACCGCGCCGACGCCGGCGTGGGCCGCCCACGCGCTGGTGAGCCCGCGCTGGCGCGCCGCCTGGGCGCCCTGCTCCATCGTTTCCACCACGAGGGCCGGCAGCACGGACAGCGACATGACCGCGGCCGGCGCGGCAATCGCGTCGCGGGCCGTCGTCGTCAGGCGTGACCACGCCGCCGACGGCAGCGGTGTCACGTCACGGCCGCCGAGCGTGGCGACGAGGCTGGTGAGCTCGCCGACCTGCCAGTCGACCTGCTCGCGGAGACCGTCGAAGCCGACCACGAGCGCGGGGTCGCCGGGCAGTCCGAGCGCGGGCGCCGCGGTGGCATCCGCGATGTCCAGCGTGTTGGGAATCAGATCGCTGGCCAGGACGCTGCGCGCGGCGGCCCCGCAGTCCTTGAGCCGATCGAAGCGCACGGCGACCAACCGTTCGTCGTCGGGGGCCGGGCGCAGCTTGAAGGTCGCGTCGACGATGATGCCGAGCGTGCCCCGGGATCCGACGAACAGCTTCGGCAGGTCATAGCCGGCCACGTTCTTCACCACCTTGCCGCCCCCGCGCACGACGGCCCCCTCGGCGGTGACGACGGTGATCCCGATCAGCAGATCGCGCACGGTGCCGTACAGGTGGCGCCGCGCCCCCGCGGCGTTGGCGGCGACGATGCCTCCCACGGTCGCCCGCTCGGGCTCCGCCGGGTCGAGCGACAGCCACTGGCCGCGCCCGCGCAGCGTCGACTGCAGCGCGGCGAGGGTGAGCCCCGCCTCGACGGTCGCCGTCAGGTCGCCGGGCTCGTGCTCGAGCAGACGCGCGAGCCGGCGTAACCCGAGGACGATGCCGGCGCGTGACGGCGGCGCGCCGACCGAGACGGCGGTGCCCCCGCCCCACGGCACCACGGCGGCACCGGCGGCGGCGGCTTCCCGCACGACCGCGACCACCTCGTCGATCGTCCCCGGGAAGACCGCGGCGGTCGGCGTCTGGCCCTCGACCACGAACGGCGACAATTCGACTCCGCTGAGGACGTGGGCGGCGCCGACCACGGAGCGGAGCTTGTCGCGCAGCATGGCCGGATGCCGCTCCGGGCGTCAGAACCGCTGCGCGAGGCCCTGCTCTTCGATCGCGTGCGGCCGATACGCGACCGGCCCGACTTCGACGCAGGACTTCTTGGTGGGAAAGATCTTCCCGGGATTGCAGAGATTCGTGGGATTGAACGCGGTCTTGACCCGCTGCATGAAGGCGAGATCGGCGGCCGAGAAGATGAACGGCATGAAGTCGGCCTTCTCGAGACCGATGCCGTGCTCGCCAGAGATCGAGCCGCCGACCTCGGCGCACACCTTCATGATCTCCGCACCCGCCTGCACGACTCGCGCCTCCTCGCCGGCCTTGCGCGGGTCGTAGAGGATGTTCGGGTGCAGGTTGCCGTCGCCGGCGTGAAACACGTTGCCGACGCGCAGGCCGTGGGCGGCCACGATCTCGTTCACGCGACCCAGGACGTAGGGCAGCTTGGTGCGCGGGATGACGCCGTCCATCACCATGTAGGCGGGTGACACGCGGCCGTAGGCGCCGAAGGCCGATTTGCGGCCCTTCCAGAGCAGCTGCCGCTCCGCCTCGTCGGCCGCCGTGCGCACCTCGCGCGCGCCCGCCTCCCGACAGGCCTCGCCGATACGGGCGGCTTGGGTATCCATGCCGGCGCGCAGCCCATCCACCTCGATGAGCAGCGCCGCCGCGGCATCCCGCGGATAGCCGCAACCGAACGCATCCTCGACGGCCTGGATCGTGAGCTGGTCGATCATCTCGACGGCCGCCGGCACCAGGCCGCGCGCGATGATCGCCGAGACGGCCGCCGAGGCCTGCTCGATGCGCTCGAAGACGGCCAGGACCGTCCGCACCGCCTGGGGCTTGCGGAGAATGCGCACGACGATCTTGGTGACGATGCCGAACGTTCCCTCGGAGCCGACGAACAGCCCCGTCAGGTCGTAGCCAAGCGGATCGCGGGTGCGGCCTCCCAGCCAGACGATGCTGCCATCGTCGGGCATCACCACCTCCAGGCCGAGGACGTGGTTCACGGTGACGCCGTACTTGAGGGTGTGGGGTCCACCGGAGTTGTTCGCGATGTTGCCGCCGATGGTGCAGGCCTGCTGGCTCGACGGATCCGGCGCGTAGTAGAAGCCGCGCGGCCCGACCGCCCACGACAGGTGGAGGTTGACGAGCCCGGGCTCGACGACGGCGAGCTGGTTGTCGTAGTCGACCTCCAGCACGCGGTTCATTCGCATCAGCGAGATCACGATGCCGCCCTCGGCCGGCAGGCACCCACCCGACAGCCCGGTCCCTGCCCCGCGGGCGACGAACGGCACACCTTCGCGATTCGCCAGCCGGACGATCGCGGCCACGTGCTCGGCCGCCGTCGGGAACACGATGAAGTCCGCCAGGGCACGAAACAGCGTGAGGCCGTCCGACTCGTAGACCAGCAGCTCGTCGGGATCGGACAGCACGCCACCCGGTCCCACGATGCTCAGAAGCTCGCGGCGCAGCGAGGATTTGCGCTCGGGGTCGAGGCTCACCATCGGTGGTCGAAGTATACCCTGTCCCGACCACCCACTGCCGAGGCACTCAGCGGAGGGCTGCGCGCGCCACCGAGAGGGAGGCACGTCCGAGGCACGACGTCCTCCTCTGACGTCTGGCCTTCTACGTCCTGTAGATCACCCGCCAAGAAGGACCGTGGCCGCCCGAGTGATGGCCTCGGCGTCGATACCGTAATGGCGGTACAGATCGGGCCGGGTTCCCGACTGGCCGAAGTCGTCGACACCAAGGGCCAGCTGTGAAGCCCCCAGCGCGCCACCCAGGAAGGACAGGGCGTGCGAGTGGCCGTCGAGAACCGAGACCACGGGCACGTCCTCCTCCTCGGGCGCGACCATGGTCTCGAGGTAGGGACGGGGCTGTCGCAGGCCAC